>NZ_JAAOQS010000168.1:0-13877 GCF_011603105.1 Rhodococcus sp. A14
CCCGCTGCACAGGGTCTACCTCGAATAACCCACCATCATCGAGATCATCAGGCACGCCCCATCATCTCGCATACCCGACCATCACCCGAACACCCCGCCCGGCGTGTTACCGACCCACGCTCCTAGGCGATAGCAGCCGATCGGCACTTTCTTAATGGCCCTGCCGATCGCATTCGCGACACAGGACCGAGACTTTCTACCTGGCCCATCCGCACATGGCTAGTGGCACTAATCGCGCATTCCCTGCCGTGAATGGGCGCTTCGCACACTACCGACCGATGATTGACAAGACGGTCCGCGCAAACTTGTCGCCTTCGGTGTCGCCGTCGACATCGAAGTAACTGTTGATGTCCTTCAAGATGCTCGGGTGGTAGCCGGCGCCATTGTAAAGCACCAATCGCATGCTTCCTCGTTTGAGGAAAGACCCATTGAGATGGGTGATTCCTGTGACATCGTCTAGTGCGATCACGCGTGGCGATATGCGCCGCTTGTGACGGTTCGTCAGGATCCCGAAGTGGAAGAGGGTCACTGTGCGTTCAATCGGATCGACGACTGCCGTACATCCAAGCCCTCGATGCACCTGAACCTGTTGGTTTGTCTTCATCGCTACTCCATTTGTTGTAGGGGGAGCATCGGCGATGCGCCGGTGGCATCTACACTAAAGCGAATTCCTCACAGGATCAGGTCTTCTCGCGGTTGCGCGCCACCCTTCTCTAAGACGATAGTCGGCGGCGTACGGTCGTGGGCAGGCTCTTTGAAGGTGGTTACTGCCGACCCGCGAGATCATTGGTCATCGCGGGTCGGCAGGGATTGGGGCGGTGCTAGATCTCGACAGGTTGAGGGGACTGGCGCGACCAGAACTTGGATCCGGCCCAACATGACAACGCGGCGACGATGAGTACACCTTCAGCGATCAGGTACTCGGGATCCTGGCTCGCCAAGGCGAGTGCGGTGAATCCGACTACGGCGATCGGGGGGAGCGGCCACAACTTCATCTTGTAGGGCCGTTCTTCGTCGCGCAGGTTGAAGCGGCTCCAGAAGGCTGCAAGACCGATGCAAAGATACACTGCTGCGATCACAGTTCCCGCGAAGATGATCAGGAAGTTCAAGGCTGAGCTGAAGATCAGGATTGCCGCGGGAATCACCAGGACGACCACACCAGCGGCAGGCGCCTGGAATCTATTCAACTTTCCGAGCTTCGTGTTCACGGCGTCTGGCCAGATCTTGTCTCGGCCCGTGGTGTATACGCCGCGGCCGAAGTACATGAGCAGTGACAGCATGGCGTTGAAGAGCGCCACGAGTCCACCCACGTCGACCACGTACCGCGCGTACGGTCCGAGTGACTGCTCGACGGAGTACACGACCGGTGCCGGTGCATTGAAGAATTCTTTGAGGTCCGGTGCTGCGATCACTGCTGCGGTCAGTGGCACGACGATCAGGACGCACGCCATGACCGCCGAGATGATGACGGTGCGTCCGATCGCGCGCTCGCCGCCCTTGAGTTCTTCGGCGAAGCCCAGCGAGGCGTCATAGCCGTTGATCACGTTGAATGCCGGCGCCAGGGTTGCGAGCATTATGACGAGGCCGACCGCGCCGAGTTCTCCATTGGTCAGCATTGTCGGATGCATGGTTACCTCGGTCAGCGACTGACTCGGGTCCTTCAACGCCGCGAATGTGATAATCGAGAGAACGATGATCTCCACGATGACCATGACCGCAGTCGCCCAGGCACCCACCTCGACCTTCGTCAGCGCAATCGCCATGGCGAGGCCGAGTAGTACCAATGCGATGAGTTGATCAGGCAACGAGATTCCGGGGAACAGGTCTTTGAGAAAGGCGACCATTCCTAGTGAGATACTCGCCGGGATGACTACACCCTGGATTAAGTAGTTGAACGTGGTGATCCATGAGATCGGACCGGGTAGCACTCTCCTCACGAGTGAGTACATTCCGCCGGCGATGGGGAACATGCTTGCCAGCTCGGCGAGACAGATCGCGATCAGGATGACGACCACTGAGAGGATGAGGCTCGCGCCGATAGCGAATGTGCCGCCGACTGCGAAGATTCCCGCCGAGAGGAAGAGGACACCCATAGTTGGGGATACGTCCGCCATGGCGAGTCCGACGACCTCCCAGACGCTCAGGCGTCTGTCGAGCTGCTGCTCGTAACCGAGTTCTTCGAGCCGAGACTTGGGCTTGCTCGTTGGCTCTGTGTTTGTTTCTTGCATGTGATTTCCTTCGGGACCTTTGACGAGTGGGAGGTCGTCGGACTCGGTTAGACCGAGGCGGCGGCGTCGACGCCGATGCTGCCCACGGGGAAGCATCCGCTGCGCCCACCGTCGGCAACGAGCTGGGTTCCGGTGACATAGCTGGCGTCATCGGAGAGCAGGAAGGCCACAGCCTTGGCGATCTCGGTGGGTGTGGCGATCCTGCGGAGTGCCACACTTGCTTCGTTCTCGGCGAACTCTGCGGAGGGGTCCTCGGCTCCATCGAATTCTGCAAGGAACATCGGGGTGCGGGTTGTCCCGGGACACACTGCATTGACTCGAATTCCCCAAGAAGCGAGTTCCGCCGCGGCGCTACGGGTCATCGACAGGATGCCGCCCTTGGTGGCGGTGTACGCCACGTAGCCGGCCTGTCCTTGCAGTGCGAGCTCCGAGGCGGTGTTGACGATTGCACCCCGCTTGCGCGGCACCATCACTCGTGCGGCTTCGCGTAGGACGTAGAAGCTGCCGGAGAGGTTGGTGGCCAACTGAGTGGACCAGATGTCGTCACTGGTGTCGACCAGTGGAGCAACCACTGAGATGCCGGCGTTGTTGTGGACGTCTGTGATCGGGCCCAGTTCGGATTCGGTTCTGGCGAAGGCCGCGCGAACTTCGTCCGGGTCGGAAATGTCGGCTGCGATCTTCAGCACTCGGACGCCGTGGGCCTGGCAAGTTTCAGCCGCCGAGTCGAGGTCGTGTCCGGGTCGCGATACCAGGGCAACGTCAATACCCTGGCTGGCGAGTACTTCTGCGGTGGCCTGTCCGATACCGGAGCCGGCTCCGGTGATCAATGCGACTCTCTGGTCGGCGGTGTTTGTGGTGCTCATGTTCTGTACTCCTAGTTGACATGGGATCGCGGGGAGGTAGGAGGTTCGCTGATTCCGTTCCGCAATGAGGGGTGGGGATTTGCATGTCTCGGGCGAGGACGAGCGTTTGGGCCTTAGCCGATGCTCGGCGGGCCTGCCCGTCGTGTGAAGAGGTTTGTGCCTGGCATCAGGATCGGCGTGGACGCGCTCGGCCACTTCAGCGGCAGTCAGGATCGGGACGTCACCGTAATCGAGGGTGGTCCCGATCAGCTCACGCAGAGCCTGTACCCGCGATGGCCGTCCGGAGAGGAACGGATGATTGCACAATACGAAAAGGCATCCGAGTTCGCGCATTGCAGCCATTTCCAACGACCACACTTCGAGAGCCTTGCGAGGGGACTCGACCGCAGTGCCGATAGCCGGATCTGGCAGGAATGCGTACTGGGGGAAGTCGTCGAGGATCCAGTGAGGTGGCAGTTCAGCGAGGGTTCCGTCAGTGGTTTCCAACAGGTAGGGACGGTCGTCGTCCATCAGTGTTGATTGGTAGCGGAATCCGTGTTCAGCGAGCATGTTTGCAGTCCGGACGCTTGGTGCGGACAACGGACTGCGATGCCCGACCGGCACAATGCCGATGCGTTGCAGGGCTGCCATGCCGTCGTCGAAGTCGCGGCGTTCCTCATCGGGCGACATGTCCACCAGTCGCCTGTGGGCGTACGAATGGTGGGCGATCTCGTGCCCTTCAGCTGCGATGGCTTCCACCACGTGGGGCCAGGTGTCCGCGGTCCTACCGGGCACGAAGAACGTCGCCCGAATTTTGAATTCCGCCAGCAATGCGAGAATTCTGGGCACACCCACTTGCGGACCGTACGCCTGATGGCTCATCACGCCTGGATGGTCAGCGTACTTGGCATCCTCGGCCAGTACGCACGACTCGGCATCGACGTCGAACGTCAATACCATCGCCGCCGCTGCGCCCTGAAGCCAGGATCCGCTCTTCGTGCTCCCGGTGACCATGGTGGTGATCAGCCCCCTTGTGCCTGGATCCACTGCACGGATGCGGCAAGGCCGTCGGCCAGCGACCAAGCCGGCCGATATCCGAGATCACGCTCGGATGCACTCAGATCGAACTTGCCCTGCCGGTCCCACTTCTCTATGTGCCCGGGACCAATCTCGAACTTCGCCTCCGGGAAGATCGTGCGGATCGTGTCAGCAGTCTCGGCGACCGTGATCTGGGTACCGCCCGAGACGTGGTACACAGGCTGAGTCAGGTCTGCTGCGACGGAGGCCAGGTAAGCGGCGGCGGCGACATCCTGGACGTAGACGAACTGGAACTTGTGGTCGCCCCCGCTCGCAAGAGTGAAGGGCGATCCGGAGAGTGCAGCGTTGAGCAGATCGCCTAGCAGGCTCGGCATCCATAGCCCGGGTCCGTAGACCTCGGTGACGCGCAGCGAAACGATTTCCGTGCCGTACAGGTTGTTGTACACGTTTCCGAGGAGTTCGCCGGCAACCTTCGTCACCCCGTACGGAGTGGTAGGGGTCGGCTTTGCATCCTCTTGCACCAGAACAGTTTCGTCGAGGTTTCCGTAGGCGCATTCCGACGAAAAGTTTACGATCCGGCGTACGCCGGCCATGCGTGCGGCCTCGAACACCGCCGCGGTGCCGTCGATGTTAGCCGCGATGGTGGTCAGCGGCAGATCCACCGACACTCCGGGGTGACTCATTCCAGCCGTGTGAATAATCTTGTCGACACGGTTATCGGTCAGCGCCTTGACGAGGACCGGGATGTCGAAGAGCTCGCCTTGAACAGTGGTGACGCTGGGCCGCGTGTCAACGGCGAAATCACGGTTGTAACTTACGACTGCCTCGCCCTGCTCGACGAGGTGATTGACGAGATGCCTTCCGACGAATCCTTTACCGCCGGTAACTAAGGTGGTCATGCTGTACTCCTGAAATTCGTTACCAAATGGGGTAGGTCGCTGCAGAAACTTCGATACGTTCCTGTTTGCGCCATTCGAGGCTGTGGTCGAGAAGCGCAGCGGCGCAGAGTTCTTCGCCGGTGCGGAACTCAACGTCTCCGCGGTCGAGGACCGTTTCGATGAGCTTTCGCAAGTTTTGGGCGCGTCCGGGCCGGCCGCTGAGGAATGAATGTGCGGTCAATTGGAATAGTCCACCCCATTCACGCATACCATCCAGCTCAGCGGTCCACAAAGAGAGTGCCTTCTCCGGCGGTTCGATGACGTTGCCGAGGTGTGGTTCCGGCAGGTAGGCGTACTGTTCCCAGTCGTCCAGCGACCAGTGAGGGGGCAGCTCGACCAGCGGACCGCTTCCGGTTTGGATGACGTACGGCCTGTCGTCGTCCATCAGGCTGGTGTCGTATTTCAACCCGAACTCGGTTGCGAACTCGGCGGTATCCCAGGAAGCCGCCCACATGGGTGCCCGATAACCCACAGGATGGATGTCGAGTGCGCTCAGCGCCTCCATTCCGCGCTCGAACTCCTCGCGCTCCTGTGAGCGGGTGAGCTGGGTGGTGGGCCGGTGACTGTAGCTGTGGTGAGCCACTTCGTGGCCTTGTTCTGCAATAGCCGAGACTGCGTCAGGATGCATCTCGGCAACGAAGCCGGGGACGAAAAACGTAGCACGAATTGAGAACTCGTTGAGAATTCCGAGAAGACGCGGAAGCCCCCTACGCATGTCGTAGGACTGATGTGACATTGCCATCGCGTTGGAGGAGTATCGGCGGCCGGCCGCCAGGACAGGTGTCTCTGCGTCTACCGCAAACGTCAGGCATGCGATCGCGGCGGCGTCGCCGCGCCAACTCGTATTCGTCGGTGTCGAGTTGGAAATGGTCGATGTGGTCATGTGCCACCCTCTGTGCGCGGGAATTTCTTGACTCCTTAACTCTCCGTGCACGGGAAGCAATGAACAACGGTCACAGTGGCAAACAAATTTGGTGTGCCGTGCGACACTATGTCCCATGGCGATGCATCTCAATGATGTTCTGGAGCATCCATTGGTTGCGGCGGGTCATCCTGTCTTGGTTAGCGGAGCGGACCGACTCGGAAACAATGTGCGGTGGATTCACTGTGCGGACCTGTACGACATCGCTCCGCTTCTGCGCGGGGACGAAGTTTTGCTCACTAATGGTGTCGGCTTGGTCGGCGTCGATGAAGAAGCACGTCGAAACTATGTCCGGCAGCTAGCTCAGAAAGGTATCGCCGGGCTGATGGTCGAGGTGGGGCGCACATTCGATGCGCTCCCATCTGAGATGGCCGAGGAGGCCGAGCGCCTCGGCTTGCCAGTGGTCGTTCTACAGCCGGCTCTGCGATTTACCGAGGTCGCAGAGGCGATCAACAGCATGATCATCGATCGATCGATCACCAAACTTCGGCACGCCGACGAGATATCACGCTCGCTATCGGAGCTCCTCGCTCGGGGCGGGACACTCGCCGCGATCGTCGACGGCATCCGTGACATCTCGGGAACATGGGTCTCTCTGCAAGACGACAGCAAGCAGATCATCGCCCACGCCGGTTCGCTCCCAGCTGGCCTAGCGGGCAGCCCTGCCTCGACAGCACCGGTCTTCGTCGACGGCATACTGTGGGGCCGCCTCACCGTCGGCGCGGACAATGTTCCGTCGGTTCTACTCGACGCTCTTCTCGAGCGTGCACCTGCAGTAATCGCATTAGCGCTCATACGCAACGAACCGAATGTCACAAGGTCTTTGCGCCTGAAGCACATGCTGATCGAACAGTTCTTACAGGGGCGATACATCGAGGATCACGTGTTGCAGGATCGGCTACGTGCCGCCGGACTACCCACATCCACCCGGCCCTATGCATGCGTTGTCATCGACCGATTTCAAGTCGCGAACTCGGTTGATATCCTCAATCAGCTGGTAGACACCCATGGATACGGACTGGTCGGTGTGTATGAAGGCCTTGCGTGTGCAGTGATCGCCGCTCACACCGACGAGACCACAAGGGGTTTTTCCTCGACACTGCTCAATGATTTGACTGGTCACATCACGTTTCGCGGGAAGACTGTCGCCGCCGTCGGGCCAAGCGTCATTCGATATGCAGATCTACCCCGCAGCATGACCGAAGCACACCTGTCGCTGAGGATCTGTCAGGATGCCAAACCCGCCTCTTCGGCCGTGATCGCGGCAAAAGACCTGGCTGTCGAGCGGATTCTGTATAAGAACGCGGACAGGGCGGAATTGCGGCTTTCCGTGGAAGAAATGCTTGGTCAATTGATCGCGTACGACCAAGGTCGGCAGACCAAGCTGATGCCGACTCTGGTAGTCCTACTCGAATGCGGTGGGTCGAAGGCCGTGGCAGCTCAGCGGCTCCACCTGCGGCGGCAGTCCCTCTACTACAGAATCAATCAGCTCAGTTCCCTGTTGGAGTACGACCTCGACAATCCGCGTGATCGGACTGCTCTATCCGTTGCAGTGAGTGCGATGCAGATCATTCAAGCGCCCGAACACGTTGATAGTCCACAGGAGTGACAACTTCGAGTGGCTTCACCGGCCAGGGCGTTCGTGGTGGCGCAGCGTTGCGGGGCCGGGGATCGCGGACGGCCGCCACATGGGTCCCGTCCCGAGGTGCTTGATCCACTGACACCGACCGTACGGTCTGCAGGTGATCAACGGCGCAGCATCTCACCAGCCGGGGGCTAGCATGGCCTTCAAACTAACGCACCCTCGCAAGACCAGGAACTGCCCGGAACCTGGTGGGGATCTCTCAGGATCTTCCTAGCCGTGAGCCCGTGTACGCATGGGCTCACGAGCGCTTTGTGCTGGTACTGAAGTGCTCTGCCGCCAGGTCCTGTGCAATCGCCGTTAGTAGGTGTCCTGCTCCGGTGATGGAGCGAGTGATGTCGGGCTCACGGTCGTGTAGCGAGTAGATTGCAGCAAATTGTGCGGCCGCTTCCTCCTCCGGCGTCAACTTCGACACACCAACAATGGCATATGCGGGAACTCCGTGAGCGGTCGCACGGAACCGAACACCCACCGGGGCTTTTCCGTGCAGGGACTGCCGATCGAGCGAGCCTTCCCCGGTAATGACTGCGATCGCTTCATGAAGGTGCCTATCGAGCCCCACCATGTCGAGGATCAAGTCGATACCAGAGCGCAACTCGGCGTCCAGGACCGCCATCGCGGCGAAACCAACGCCCCCTGCGGCACCGGCGCCTGGCGTGCAACGCACATCTCTTCCTGTAGCTGTTTCGACGAGTGTTGCCCAGTGTTCTAGTGCCGCATCGAGTTCCTCGACTTGTGCGGTACTGGCTCCCTTCTGTGGGGCATACACAGCGGCTGCGCCAGCTGGACCGCAGAGGGGATTGTCTACATCAGAGGCGATGACGATCGTCGCCTCCGCCAATCCGGGATGCAGCGCGGCTACATCTAGTGTCCGGGCACCGAGCAGTGCTCTGCCACCGTCCACGAGCGGGCCACCGTGCTCGTCGAGCAGTTCAGCACCGAGTGCCTGGAGGAAGCCGGCGCCGCCGTCCGTGGAGGCGCTTCCTCCGATTCCCAATACGATGTGTCGACAGCCGTCGTCGAGAGCTCGCGCAAGGACATGTCCGAGACCACGACTCGATGCTGTCATCGGTCGCCGGGCGCCGCCAGGTAGCCGTTGCAGTCCTACGACATCGGCCATCTCGATCACCGCAGTCGTTCCTCGTCGGGCGTAGGCAGTCGAGACCCGCCTCCCTGTTGGGCCGGGCGCGTCGACCGCAATTCGTTCGAAGCCGGCGGCAACTGCGGCGGCCAGCGTGCCTTCGCCACCATCCGCGATAGGGCATTCGATCGTGCGGATGGCCGGATCGAATTGCTGCAGCCCGCGAGTGATCGCGTCCGCTGCGTCCGTCGCGGACAAGGAACCCTTGAACTTGTCAGGGGCCACGAGGATATGGCGTGTCATCTGTCGGATCTCCATCCTGCTGGGTCCTCTTCAGGGACCGCCGGTCGCATTGTGTTCGATGGCCGTCGAGTTAGCGCTGGCACACGCGGTGCCCGAGGGGGGCGGTGTTGCCAGCGGGATTGTGTATGTGGGGTGACCTGATTCGTTGTCACCCACATGTTCACGAATGCGCAAAGGGGTAGCCAACCGGCCGTGAGACGGCAAGGTCAGCGCTCACTTCCATTATGCGGAATTAAACTTCTATAGGGCGAGAGTGGCAGGGAGCGAACCGCTTGTCAACCGCGACACAACGGAATGGAGGCCCTCCTGCTTTCGCCTAATCCGACGAAGCGAGACTCGATGGTCAAGCGCTCCCCAGTGCCACAAAGCCGCATCGCATACGCACTTGACAGACGAGGTGGGCTAGGGGTTCACTGTGTTCATTAATCGGAAATATTCTTCCATAATGCGGAAATTGCTCGAACCGGCCGGCCTCTATCTCCGCCCGCACGCGTTCGCAAGATCCGAACTTCTCACAGCTCCGCAGCCTCGCTGACCCTCACGGGTCCAATGCATCTGAGTAGTTGCGGCCACCGACCGTCGCGACTTGTCATCCCGCACCGCCTGTCGGCAACTTCTCCTGCTGAGACACACAGAAAGGATCCATCCCGGTGGCGATTTCCCCCTCCTTCACCGTCAACTGCTCCATCCTGTTGACCGATGTGCCGCTCCTCGAGCGTCCGCAAGCCGCCCGTCAAGCCGGATTCGATGCTGTCGAATTCTGGTGGCCATTTGCTCGCGCCGTACCGACCGACCGCGAGGTCACTTCGTTCATCCGCTCGATCAACGACGCCGGCGTACAGCTCACCGGATTGAACTTCGCGGCCGGTGACATGCCCGCGGGCGACCGAGGCATCCTGTCCAATCCCACTCACACGTCGGAGTTCCGCGACAACGTCGCTGTCGCCATTGCGATTGCACAAAGCCTGGGCACCAAAGCTTTCAACGCGCTGTACGGCAACCGTTCTGAAGCCTTCGCCCCCGAGGAACAGGACGCGATCGCGGCCGAGAACCTAGCCCATGCGGGTGAGGCTGCGAATCAGATCGGCGCGGTGGTCCTTGTCGAACCAGTCAGCGGAGCTGTGGGGTACCCGCTCAAGCACGCTGCCGATGCTGTGCAGGTGATTGATCGTGTGCGAGAGACCTTCGGCACCGACAATCTCCGACTGCTCGCCGACCTCTACCACCTCGAGGTCAATGGCGACGACATTTCGACGGCGCTCGACGTGTATGCCGACCACATCGGTCATGTGCAGATCGCGGACTCTCCCGGGCGGGGGGAGCCGGGTACCGGAACGCTCGACTTGCACTGCTACCTGGACCAACTTCGCAGCAACGGTTACGGCGGCTATGTCGGACTCGAGTACAAGTCCACTCACCAGAACACCTTCGACTGGCTCGATCGAGACCTTCGCCCATCACGTCGTGGTGTCGGCATCTGACAATTCCCTTAACGATCACATTCCACAACGAATCAAGGATTAACTCATGAGCACCATCGCATTCATCGGACTCGGCATCATGGGCAGCCCAATGGCGGTTCACCTTGCCAACGCTGGCCACCACGTGGTCGGGTACAACCTCACTCCCAACCGCACCGGCCCGCTTGTCGAGGCTGGGGGGACTGCCGCCGATTCGATTGCGAAGGCCGTGGCTGGAGCAGATGTTGTCGCCGTCATGGTTCCGGATTCTCCCGATGTCCAGGAAGTGCTCGCCGGGGAGAATGGCGTCTTCGAGAACGCCCAGAAGGGTGCCTTGATCATTGATTTCTCGAGCATCCGGCCGGATGTTGCCGCAGAGCTCGCGTCTCAGGCTTCGGCGCACGGGTTCCGGCAAATTGACGCGCCGGTCTCCGGCGGGGAAGCCGGCGCCGTCAATGCATCCTTGTCAATCATGGTCGGCGGCAGCGACGAAGACTTCCAGGCAGCAAAGCCCATTCTTGACGTAGTCGGCAAGACCATCGCACATGTCGGCCCCAGCGGCGCTGGTCAGACCGTCAAGGCCGCAAACCAACTCATCGTTGCCGGCAACATCCAACTCCTCGCCGAAGCAGTCATCTTCCTCGAAGCCTACGGAGTCGATACCTCGGCCGCGGTCGAAGTCCTCGGGGGCGGTCTGGCGGGATCGGCCGTGCTCAACCAGAAGGCGCAGAAGATGCTCGACCGGTCCTTCGAACCCGGTTTCCGTATCGACCTGCACCACAAAGATATGGGGATCTTCACTGCAGCTGCCCGAGAGGCCGGCGTCGTCGCACCACTCGGCGCAGTCGTCGCCCAGTTGATGGCTTCGGCACGCGCGAACGGCGACGGCGGACTCGACCACTCAGCTCTATTGCGTGGCATCGAGCGGCTCTCCGGCCACACCCTAAACCACCGATAATCTGATTCATCAAGGGAGAAATGACATGCCACGCATGCGCGCCGTTGATGCCGCTGTGAAAATCCTCGAGCTCGAAGGCGCCACACAGGCATTCGGTCTCCCCGGTGCGGCGATCAACCCGTTCTACTCCGCAATGCGCGACCACGGCGGGATCAAGCACGTTCTCGCCCGCCACGTCGAGGGCGCATCCCACATGGCCGAGGGATTCACCCGCGCCAAGGCCGGGAACATCGGTGTCTGCATCGGGACGTCCGGGCCGGCCGGGACCGACATGATCACCGGTCTGTACTCGGCGATGGCGGACTCGATTCCGATCCTCGCGATCACCGGGCAGGCCCCGGTCGCGCGCCTGCACAAGGAAGACTTCCAGGCCGTCGACATCGCCGCGATCGCGGGTCCGGTCACGAAGATGGCGATGACGGTGCTCGAGCCCGCCCAGGTTCCGGGCGCGTTCGCGCAGGCATTTCACCTGATGCGGTCCGGCAGGCCCGGACCGGTGCTCATCGACCTGCCGATCGACGTGCAACTGGCGGAGATCGAGTTCGACCCGGACACCTACCAGCCGCTGCCCGTGTACAAGCCGGCGGCGACCCGGGCGCAGGCGGAGAAGGCCCTCGACATGCTGGGGGCCGCCGACCGCCCGCTGATCGTCGCCGGCGGCGGCATCATCAACGCCGACGCCGCGGATCTGCTCGTGGAACTGGCGGAACTGCTGGACGTTCCGGTGGTGCCGACGCTGATGGGCTGGGGCACCATCCCGGACGACCACCGCCTCGCCGCGGGCATGGTCGGTCTGCAGACCGCCCACCGGTACGGCAACGCGACCATGCTGGCGTCGGACTTCGTCCTGGGCATCGGCAACCGCTGGGCCAACCGGCACACGGGCGGTCTCGACACCTACCGCAAGGGGCGCAAGTTCGTTCACGTCGACATCGAACCCACGCAGATCGGGCGCGTGTTCGCACCGGACTACGGGATCGTCTCCGACGCCAAGGCGGCACTCGAACTGTTCGTCACCGTCGCGAAGGAGCGCAAGGCCGCCGGAACCCTCGCGGACCGCAGCACCTGGGTGGAAGACTGCAACACCCGGAAACGCACCATGCACCGCAAGACCCACTTCGACGACGTCCCGGTCAAACCGCAGCGTGTCTACGAGGAGATGAACAAAGTCTTCGGGCGCGACGTCCGGTACGTCACCGCAATCGGTCTGTCACAGATCGCCGGCGGCCAGTTCCTGCACGTGTACAAGGAGCGGAACTGGATCAACTGCGGACAGGCAGGCCCACTTGGCTGGACACTGCCAGCGGCACTCGGAGTCGTCACCGCCGACCCGACCGCTACCGTCGTTGGCCTCTCTGGAGACTACGACTTCCAGTTCATGATCGAGGAACTGGCGGTGGGCGCCCAGTTCAACCTGCCCTACGTTCACGTCGTCGTGAACAATTCCTACCTGGGACTGATCCGGCAGGCACAGCGCCAGTTCGACATGAACTACTGCGTGTCGCTCGGTTTCGACAACATCAATTCCGAGGAGTCCCGCTCAACGGATACCTCGCCGGTTCCGAAGGGATATGGCGTCGACCACCTCCTCGTGGCGGAGGGGCTGGGTTGTAAAGCAATTCGAGTCACCGCTCCGAACGAGATTGCCGACGCTCTGGAACAGGCAAAAACCTGGGCCAGCGAACACAAGGTGCCCGTCGTCGTCGAGATCTTCCTCGAACGGATCACGAATATCGCGATGGGAACCGAACTTGACAATGTGAACGAGCTCGAGGCGCTCGCGGAGAGTTACGAAGACGCTCCCACGTCCTACGCTCTGCTCGACTAGCAGAGCGGGGTACGTCGGAGTTCTGTCTGGGAGCCGGCTACTCACCGGGTCGGCTCCCAGACCCGATCGCGCTGGACGCCGGGGCACGGCACCACCCATCGACGAACCAATGTTCGAGTGATGCTCAGCTTGGAGGAGATGTGATTGAGATCAACACGGAGATGGTGCAGTTCGCTCTGACCTGGCGCCATTGGGGCGGCGGCTCTGACGCTGACATCTTCGTTCAGTTCGGACTGATGCCTGACGAATTCTTCCGCCGACTACAACGAATACTCAAGAATCGACTCAGTCACGGCGTCGAGATGTCATACCAGGAATTGTCTCAGCTCCAAATTATCTGCCACCGAAGGCTCACACACGTTCCCGTGAGCGGTCTGCAAAATCTTGGATGCCGGCGTCCTGAACACAGGCCCCCCCATTCAGTTAGGCGAGAGAATGAAATCGATTCCACCACTTCGTGATTGCGAACAGAGCGTGGCCCCCGCTGCATTCTCGTGCGACCTCACACACAACCGACGCACGAAGATCGTATGCACACTTGGACCTGCTACCGCCACCGGTGACCGTATTCGCGAGCTCGTCGAAAGCGGTATGGACGTGGCGCGGCTGAATTTCAGCCACGGCGAACACGCCGACC
>NZ_JAAOQS010000169.1:0-13798 GCF_011603105.1 Rhodococcus sp. A14
CGCGGGCGGTGAGCTTGCCCTTGGCGTGGACCTTCTCGACCGCGGCGTCACCGCTGGGGTGCTGCGCTTCGGCCTGACGATTACGCAGGTCGGCGAGCTTTCCCGCCGTCGTGTGAATATCGGGCGTACTCGCCGACTCCGCCGCGCTCGGCTCCTGAACAGTGGTCATGACAGGTCAGCTTAACGAGAGCCGGCGAACTTCTGCCAAGGGAGGTGGTCACGCGGCGGGTTGCCCGGACCCGGCTACTGACCAGTACCTTTTCCTGTTCGTCCTAGGCTGTGGTGATGTGGACCGACCTGAACCGACCTCCTCTCAACGCCGACAATCTGCGGGCGGCGCTCGTCCGCGGTGACGACGACAGCGACACCCGCAGGTTCTGGGAGCGGCTCGACGTGGTGCAGGAGACCGGGTCCACCAACGCCGATCTTCTCGCGCGGGCCGCGGCGTCGACCTGCGACCGGCACGTGCTGCTCGCCGAATTCCAGGGCAGCGGCCGGGGCCGCCACTCCCGCGCCTGGGTGAGTCCGCCGCAGGCGCAGATCGCGGTCTCCGTGTTGCTGACGATGCCGGGGATGAGCGTCCAGGACATGGGGTGGCTGCCGCTGCTGACCGGTGTGGCCGTCGTCGACGCGCTCCGCGCCGCCGCCAAGGTTCCCGCGGAACTCAAGTGGCCCAACGATGTGCTCATCGACGGCCGCAAGGTCGCCGGCATCCTCGCCGAGGTGTCCGCCACGGCACCGGATCCGGCGGTGGTCGTCGGGATCGGTCTCAACGTGAGCCTCACGAGAGACGAACTGCCCGTCGAGCATGCGACGTCGCTCGTCCTCGAGGGCGCCGAGGTCAGTGACCGCGACACCCTCGTGCGGGCGGTGCTGCGCGCCATCGCCGATCGCTGGCAGCAATGGCACGACTCCGACTGGGACGTCACGGAACTCGCCGAGGCCTACCGTGCCCGCTGCGGCACGCTCGGCCAGCGAGTGCGCGCCGAACTACCCGGCGGGCGTGAACTGATCGGCATCGCGACGGACGTCGACGCGGAGGGCCGGGTCGTGATCGCCCCCGACGGCCAGCCCGGCACGATCGCCGTCGCCGCAGGTGACATCACACATTTACGCCCGGTGCGCACCGAGTAGTGCCACACTGTGGTACATGAGTACCTCGATTCCGGAGTCCTCCGTCACCGCAGCCCGGCGCACGCTGACCGGCCTCACGGTGGTGCTCGGTCTGCTCACCCTGGGTCTCGGCATCGCGGTGCTCGTCTGGCCGCACGTGACGCTCACGGTGCTGGCCGTCCTGATCGCCATCCAGTTCTTCGGCTTCGGGATCGTCCAGATCATCCGGGCGTTCGCCGACGTCGAGGCCGGGGGAGCCGCACGGACCCTCGTGGGCGTATCCGGCGCCCTGGCAATACTTCTGGCGTTCCTCGTGCTGAGGAGCCCCCTCCAGACCGTCGTGATCGTCGCGCTCGTCGTCGGTGCGTGGTGGGTGTTCCGGGGTGTCCTCGAAATCGTGGAAGGCGCCTCGGGTTCGGTCGCGGATCGCGGGCTGACCATCGTGCTCGGCGTGATCAGCGTCGTCGCTGGGGGCTTCGTGCTCCTGCAGCCCGAACTGTCGCTCGAGGTGTTCGTGATCGTGGTCGGAGTGTGGATGGTGCTGTACGGCATCATCATCGTCATCACCCCGATAGTGCTCAGCCGCATGCGGTAGAGGCACACTCTTCGCATGGGATATCCGGAGGACGCCCTCGCCGAGGACGAGGAACTGCTGCTTCACCGTCATCCACACTGGAAGATGCTGCTGCTCCCCGCCGTCACTTTTCTGTTGGCAACGGCCGTGGCGGGTTTCGCGGCGGGCTTCGCCGAGAACAAACTGGACGGCTCCGCGCTGAACATCGTGCTCGTCGTCGTCCTCGCGGTGTGGCTGGGCCTCGTCGTATGGCGTTGTGTCGCGCCGTTTCTCAGCTGGAAATTCACCCACTTCATCGTCACCGATCGTCGAGTCCTCATCCGCCAGGGTGTGATGACGCACACCGGGATCGACATTCCGATGGGGCGCATCAGCAACGTCCAGTTCCGGCACGGCCTCCTGGACCGGATGCTCCGCACCGGAACGCTGGTCATCGTGTCGTCCTCCGACGATCCACTGGAATTCGACGACATCCCCGACGTCCAGCGCGTCCACTCGCTGCTCTATCACCAGGTGTTCGACGCGATGGATCTCCACCGCGAACGGGAGCGAGACGACCCGCGCGGCGACGCCGACACCGGCAAAGGCTGGTAACCGGTCACAGCCGTCCCGGCACCTCCGTACGCTGTGGAGGTGACTGCTGTATTGCTTGCCGAAGATGACGAAGCCATCGCTGCCCCGCTGTCGCGGGCACTGGGCCGGGAGGGATACGACGTCACCATCGAGCAGACCGGCCCGGCAGCGCTGGAGCAGGCGCTCGACGGAGCGTACGACCTGTTGATCCTGGACCTCGGACTCCCCGGGATGGACGGGCTCGAGGTGTGCAGGCAAGTGCGCGCCCACAGTTCGGAACTGGCGGTGCTCATGCTCACCGCGCGCACCGACGAGGTCGACTTCGTCGTCGGGCTCGACGCGGGCGCCGACGACTACGTGGGCAAGCCGTTCCGGTTGGCGGAACTGATGGCGCGGGTGCGCGCCCTGCTGCGCCGCCGCGGCGGCGGCGAGGATTCCGTCGTCGAGGTCGGCGGGATCCGGCTCGAACCGGCGGCCCGGAGGGTGCTCGTGAACGGAACCGAGATCGCCCTCGCCAACAAGGAGTACGAGCTTCTGCGGGTACTGCTCGAACATGCGGGGCAGGTGGTGTCCCGCGACACCATCCTCGCGGAGGTGTGGGGCGACGTGGAACTGCGCGGCTCGAAGACACTCGACATGCACATGTCGTGGCTTCGCCGGAAGATCGGTGACGAGGGCCCCGCCGCCGAGCGTCGCATCGCGACGGTTCGCGGCGTCGGTTTCCGCATCAACACCGACTAGGCGGGGTAGTGCGCCGCAGAATTCTCCAGTCGATCCTCGCAGTCGTGATCCTGACGGCGCTGCTGCTCGGTGTGCCGCTCATCTACACGGCGTGGTTGTGGGTCGAAGATTTCAATCGGAGTGATCTTCAGGTCCGGCTCGATCGGATGGCGACGGAGATCATTACCCAGGAGGGCATCAACGGCGTCGTCGAGGGCGATCTCGACACGAACTCGCTGCGTCTGCTGACGCCCGCCGGGGGCCGCCTGGTGGTGGTCTATCCGACCACCGACGACGGCGCCGCGCGGGTGGACATCGGCGAATCGTCCGTGCCGTCGCCTCTCGTGGAATCTCTCGCCATGGGCACGTCCGGTTCGCTCCGCCTCGAGGTGCCGTCCGACGAGATGCGCACCCAGCAACGACAGGCGGTCGGTGCCGTCGCGCTGCTGGTGCTCGTGTCCATCGCCGCAGGCACCGTGGTCGCCTACGTCACGGCGAAGCGGCTCGCCGATCCGCTGCGGGACGTCGCCAACCGGGCGGCCCGGCTCGCGGAGGGTGACTTCCGGCCCGACGTGCGACGTCACGGCATCCCCGAACTCGACCGTGTCTCCGACGTCCTGGACTCCGCGACCGTCGAGATCGCGGGCCGGCTGCAGCGCGAACACGCGCTCGTCGCGGACGTCTCCCATCAGCTCCGCAGCCGCCTCACAGCTGTCCGTCTCCGGCTCGACGAGCTGTCCGTGCACTCGGATCCCGCGGTCGTGGTCGAGGCCGACGAGGCGATGGCGCAGGTGGACCGTCTGACCGTCGCGATCGACGAACTGGTCCGCTCGTCACGCAGCAACGGCACCGAGACCCACGTGTCGGTGATCCGGGAGCTCAGCGTGGTCATCGCGGACTGGAAGCGGCCGTTCGAAGACGCGGACCGCGAGCTGGTGCTGCGCGGAGACACGAACGTGATGGCGTCGACCACCGGTTCCCGGCTCCGCGAGGCCGTCGCGGTGCTCGTCGACAACGCGCTCATGCACGGGGCGGGGACGTGCACCGTCGCGGTGCGCCTGATCCAGGGGCAGAATCTCAGGACGCCCGGCGAGGAGACGTCGCCGCGCGAGACCATGGTGTGCGTCGAGGTGTCGGACGAGGGGGTCGGGGTCAGCAACGACCTCGCGCCACACATCTTCGACCGCGGCTTCTCGGGGGCCGGTTCGACCGGTGTGGGCTTGGCGCTGGCCCGTGCGCTCATCGAGGCGGACGGCGGCCGGCTGGAACTGCAGCGTCGCCGTCCGGCCCTGTTCGCGATCTTCGTTCCCCTCGCGCGCGAACACGTGCCGACGCGGGTCACCGGGATCCGGGAACCGCGCTGACGATCAGGAGTGGCCGAACTCTTCCTCGACGGCCTCGTCGGCGAGGTCCGGATCAATGATGTGCACGTTCTCGTCGGGGAAGGCGAACCGGCGGAGTGCCCAGAAACGGAACACCATCTGCAGCAGGTTTCCGATGATGTAGTTGAGCACGAAGTCGACGACCACCAGCGTGGTCAGGTTCTCCTGGCTGGCACGGATGTCGAACACGTTGTTGGCGATCCACAGGGGCGCGGCGGCGAGGAGCACGCCGATCCCGCTGATTGTGAAAAACAGCAGGGCCTCGTGGTGTCGTTCACGCCCACCACGGTTCTTGAACGACCATTCGCGGTTGAGAATGTAACTCAGGACGGTCGCGAGAATTCCCGACAGAACTTTTGCGACTACGGGCTTCTCTTCGAGGATCGTCAGGCTCAGCGAATAGAAGATCGCGAGGTCGAAGATCATGGTGGTGCCGCCCACAATCGCGAACTTGATCAGTTCGTGATGCCGCAACGCGAGAGCCCGAAAAGGCTGGGGAACGCGTGCTAGGACGCCGTCGACAAATGACACAACGGATGAGTTTACGAAAGTCCGACCGAATACCACCAATTGGCGGCGAGATCATCAGGAGAATCACAGAAACTGCGGTCCGGCACCTCGGCGGCGGAACCTCGCGCCGGACGTGACAAACTAGTGACCCGTGACCGGCAACTCTGACTCCACACCGCGTCCCACGACACCCCGCGATCTGACCGCCGGGCAGCCCGTCGTGACGATGATCGGTGGCGGCCAACTCGCGCGGATGACCCACCAGGCCGCGATTGCGCTCGGCCAGACCCTGCGGGTGCTCTCCGGCACCGCCGACGAACCCGCGGCGCAGGTGAGCCCCGATGTCGTCCTCGGCAGCCACACCGACCTCGACGCGCTCCGCAGGGCCGCGGTCGGGTCGCACGCGCTGACCTTCGACCACGAGCACGTGCCGACCGAGCATCTCGACATCCTGGTCGCCGAGGGTGTCAACGTGCAACCGCCGCCGACCGCGCTCATCTACGCGCAGGACAAGCTGGCGATGCGCCGCAAGCTCGCGGAACTCGGCGCACCCGTTCCGGCGTACGCCGAGGTGACCTGGGCCGAGGACGTCGTCAAGTTCGGCGCTGAACAAGGATGGCCGGTCGTGATCAAGGCCGTCCGCGGCGGATACGACGGTCGCGGCGTGTGGATCACCGACGATTCCGACGAAGCCGAGCGCATCGTCACTCAGCAACTCGACAAGGGTGTCTCCCTCATCGTCGAGGAGAAGGTCGAGATGCGGCGTGAGCTGTCCGCGATGGTGGCGCGGTCGCCGTTCGGGCAGGGCGCCACGTGGCCCGTCGTGGAGACGGTGCAACGCCACGGGCAGTGCGCCGTCGTCCTTGCCCCCGCCCCCGCACTGCCCGACTCGGTCGCCGAGGCTGCCGAGGAACTGGCGCTCCGCATCGCTTCCGAACTCGGTGTGGTCGGCGCGATGGCCGTCGAACTTTTCGAAACCACCGACGGCGCGCTCGTCGTCAACGAACTCGCGATGCGCCCGCACAACTCCGGCCACTGGACCATGGACGGTGCCCGCACCTCCCAGTTCGAGCAGCACCTGCGCGCTGTCCTCGACTACCCGCTCGGCGACACCGCACCGCTCGCGCCGATCACGGTGATGGCGAACGTGCTCGGTGCGCCGACCGCCCCCGAGATGAGCATGGACGAACGCGTCCACCACCTCTTCGCCCGGATGCCCGACGCGAAGATTCACCTGTACGGCAAGGGTGAACGTGAGGACCGGAAGATCGGCCACGTGAACATCGTCGGCGGACCCGGCTCGATCGACGACCCCGAATACGTGGCGCGGGTGCGCGAGCGCGCCGAGCGCGCCGCGCACTGGCTCTCGCACGCTGAATGGACCGACGGATGGGATGTACACGGTGAGTGACACGGCAGCACGGCAGGGCGCACAGGTCGGGCTCATAATGGGCAGCGACTCCGACTGGCCCACCATGGAGGCCGCCGCGGAGGCGCTCGCCGAGTTCGGTGTGCGCTTCGAGGTCGGTGTCGTCTCCGCGCACCGCACACCGCAGCGCATGCTCGACTACGCGAAGGACGCGGCCGGCCGTGGCATCCAGGTGATCATCGCCGGCGCCGGGGGCGCCGCCCACCTACCGGGCATGGTCGCGTCGGCCACCCCACTGCCCGTCATCGGTGTGCCCGTCCCGCTGAAATACCTCGACGGCATGGACTCGCTGCTCTCGATCGTGCAGATGCCCGCAGGCGTCCCCGTCGCGACCGTGTCCATCGGTGGCGCCCGCAACGCCGGTCTGCTCGCCGTCCGCATCCTCGGCGCCTCCGACCCCGCCCTGCAGCAGCAGATGGTCGCGTTCCAGGACGGGCTCGAGAAGATGGTCCTGGACAAGGACAAGGCACTGCGCGACAAGCTGCTGGGCTGAGTATCCTGCGCCCGTGAAACGCAGCCGCGGTGTGCCGATGATCCGCGCGTCGCGGGGGAACCCCCAGTCCGCGGCGATCACACGGCTCGCGTTGGCGTATGCCCGGCTGTGGGGCGCCCGCATCACGTTCGACGCCGAGTTCGGCATCTTCGTGTGCAGCCGGATGCGGGGTGGGTACGCGCGCAGCGGGACGACGATCGGCGGCGCATTTCTCACCGGCCGGGATCCGGCGAGAGCACTCGTGCGACACGAAGCGGTCCACGCCGACCAGTGGGCTGCGTACGGGTGGACCTTCGCGCTGCGGTACCTGTTCGAGGAGTTGCGGCACCGCGGTTCCCGGAACAGGTTCGAGATCGCCGCGGGCCTCGCGGACGGCGGCTACCGGGAGAGCTGACGGGTGATCTTCTCGGTGTCCACGCGCCTCGACCGGGCTGCGTCGTCGGCGTTGGTGACCTGCACGAGTGACGCTCCGGCCGCGAAGACGGCCACCAGACCGTCGATCAGGGCGTCGGGGGAGTCCCACGCCTCTTCGGACAGCACCCGGTCGGTACCGGTGATCCCCTGCGATTCGGCGGAGGCGAGCGCTGCGGCGAGAACGTCGTCGACGCTCTTGCCCGCCAGTGCGGGTCCGGCGACCGTCGGCCGGAACTGGTCGCCGTGGACGCGCACGGACGTGGCGTAGTCGGTGATGCCGACGGGGAGGTCGGGGACGGGCCTGCCGAATGCGTCCAGCGACAGCGCCGCTACCTCGGGTACGTCCTCGACGTCGCCCAGGTGCTGGGCCGAGACGAGTGCGATCTCGGCGTCCGCATCGGCTTCGAGGACGACTTCGGCGCCTGCCCACCATGCGCCGAGCAGAACCGCGGCGGTCTGCCAGTGCGCGGGAAGGAGCACCGCGACGCGGGCGCCGGGCTCGACGCCGAATTCGTCACGCAGCAGGTTGGCGGTCTTGGCCGCCCAGTTGGCGAGGGTGAGGGCCGAGAGTTCGACCCGTTCGCCGGTGGCGTCGTCGTAGAACGTGACGCGGGGTCCGGCCGGGTCGTTCTTCAGGATGGGGTCGAGCAGGGCGTCGGTCAGCGTGCGGGACGCATGGTTCATGGACACGATCCGTCTCTCGTTTTCTAGTTCACACAACGCGGGCCCGACGAGCCGGCATCGATGGGCGGGCCGGGCGGTGCCGGGGTGGGTGTCGTCCCGGCTGTGGACGCGGGCTCGAGGCCTGTCTCCGACGACTCGGATGACGTGGTGGTGCTGGTTGTCTCGGCGGACGTCGGGCCCTGGTAGTCACTCGACAGCACCACCCGCACCGAGCCTTCGGGCAGTGTCGCGTCGGTGTCGGTGGGGAGTCCGCCGAGTGCTGCGGCGACCGCCTTGGCGCTGTCGTCGTCCGCGGAGTGCGCGAAGACGGTGGTCTCGCTCACCGACGCGCCCGTGTAGTTGCCGACCTCACCCTGGCCGTAGCCGAGCGACGTCAGGGCGTCGGCGACGCCGTTCGCGAGGCCCCCGACGTCGCTGGCATTCGCGACGTCGACGGTGACGGTCGAGGCGTCGATCTTCGGGGTCTCGGACGTGGTGGGGTCTTCCGAGTCGGTGGGTTCCTCGCCGACGAGACCGGCCACGTACTTCTTCACGTCCTTCGGCTTGACCTCGACGATGGACTCGCCGTAGTCGGTCATGCCGTTGAGATCCGCGACCGGAATCGTCTCGAACTGCACCTTGCCGCCGGCGAGGTCCTGCAGTTGGGTGGCGAATTCGATGATGTCCCAGTCGTCGTCGAGCACGACCGAGCGTTGCACGGCGCCGCTGAGTTCGTTCAGTTTGCCCGGGTCGCTGAGAGTCTTCGCGGACAGCACCTTGCCGACGAGCGAGGCCATGAACACCTGCTGACGCACGATGCGGTCGAGGTCGCCGCGCGGGAGGTCGTGGCGCTGACGCACGAAGCTCAGTGCGTCCGCCCCCTTCAGGGTCTGCTCACCGGCGGGGAAGTGCGCGCCGGACATGTCCTCGTCCACCGGTTCGTTGAGGCAGACGTCGACGCCGCCGACGGCGTTGGTGAGGAGGACGAATCCGAGCAGTCCGACCTCGGCGTAGTGGTCGACGGTGATCCCGGTGAGATCGGCCACCGATTGGATGAGCGCCTCACGGCCGGCCTTTGTCGACTCCTCCTCGGCTTCCTTGTCGGTGGCTCCGTCCTCGACGAGTCGGAGCCGCTCGGTCTCCTTGGTTGCGCCGTACGCGGCGTTGATCTTCGACATGCCGATGCCCGGCACGTCGACGTAGGAGTCGCGGGGGATCGAGATGGCGGTGGCGGAGCTTCCGTCGTTGGGAACGCGGATGAGGACGATGGTGTCGGTGTTGGACGCCACTTCTTCGCCGGCCCGCAGCGAGTCGAGTTCGTCCTGGGACAGGGGGTTGCCGTGGGCGTCGGTGCGGCTGTCGGTTCCGACCATGAGGATGTCGACGGCGCCGTCGGCGCTTCCGCCGAGTCCCAGACCGCCCGCGGTTGCCAGATTGTTGCGCAGCGAGTCGATGCTCCGCCAGGCGAATCCCGTCACGACGAGGGCGAGCACCGACAGCACCGCCACAGCGATGTGAATCGGCCGCCGAGCCGTGCTCGGGGGTGCGTCTGGTGCGGGTTGCTCGTGTGACACGGAAACCAGGCTACTGGTCGACGCGCCGGGAGCAGGGAGGCGTCGATCGGCGTGCCAGACTGACCCCCGTGACGAACATCCTTGTGACCGGCGCCCGGGGACAGCTGGGCGGGTACCTTCTCCGGCGAGCCGAGGCGACCGGAATCCCGGCCCGGGGTGTGGGGTCGGACGAGCTCGACATCACCGACGCCGACGCGGTGAATGCGCAGGTCGAGGGTGGATCGGTGGTGATCAACTGTGCCGCGTACACGGCGGTCGACGCTGCGGAGTCGGATGAGGACACCGCCTTGGCGGTGAACGAGCTGGGGCCTGCCAACCTGGCGGCGGCGTGCGCCCGGGTGGGTGCCCGGCTGATCCACGTCTCCACCGACTACGTCTTTGCCGGGCAGGGGGACACGCCGTACGAGGTGGACGCCCCGACCGGTCCGGCGACTGCCTACGGACGCACCAAGCTCGCCGGCGAACGCGCCGTCCACGCAGCGCTTCCGTCCGCCCATGTCGTGCGCACCGCATGGGTCTACACCGGGGTCGGCTCCGACTTCGTCTCCACCATGCTCCGGCTCGAGCGCGAACGTGACACGGTCGACGTCGTGGACGATCAGGTGGGCTCGCCCACATTCGCCGGTGACCTGGCCGGCGCGCTGCTCGAACTCGCCGGTCGCAGCGACGTCGACGCGCCGGTGCTGCACGCCACCAATTCGGGCCGGGCGAGTTGGTTCGACCTCGCGCGCGCCGTGTTCGAGGAAGCAGGCGCGGACCCGCAGCGAGTGCGGCCGTGCACGAGTGCCCAGTTCGTGCGGCCCGCCCCTCGACCGGCGTTCTCGGTGCTGTCCGGTCGCGCCTGGGCCGACGCCGGGCTGACCCCGTTGCGGCCGTGGCGAGACGCGTTGCATGCCGCCCTGCATGCAGCGGTGTGAGGCGGACCCTCTCTCAACGGCTACGCTTGCCCGCGTGAGTTCGAAGCTGGCCGTGGTGACGGTGACCTTTTCGCCAGGTGAGCATCTGGAGCAATTCCTGGGCACTCTCGCCGAGGCGACGAAAGAAGATCCGCAGGTCGTGATGGCCGACAACGGATCGACGGACGGCGCCCCCGAGGCCGCGGACGCGGCGCACGACCACGTGCGCCTGCTGCGCACCGGCGGGAACATCGGCTACGGCGGTGCCATCAACAGGGCTGTGGCGGAGATCGACGACGAGATCGAATTCGTCGTCATCGCCAATCCGGATGTTCGCTGGGCGCCCGGATCGATCGACGTTCTTCTCGCGGCCGCCGAGCGCTGGCCGCGAGCGGGGGCGCTCGGACCTCTCGTTCTGGAACCCGACGGGAGCATCTACCCGTCGGCGCGCCAGGTGCCCGACCTCGTGTCGGGGGCAGGGCACGCGATTCTGGGCACCGTGTGGCCGTCCAACCCGTGGACTGCCGGCTACCGCCAGGAGAACGAGACGGTCAGCGAGCGGTCGGTCGGATGGTTGTCCGGTTCGTGCCTGCTGATGCGGCGAGCGGCGTTCGACTCGATCAACGGCTTCGATTCCCGCTACTTCATGTACATGGAGGACGTCGACCTCGGCGACCGTCTGGGCAAGGCCGGGTGGCTCAACGTGTACGTGCCCTCCGCCGAGGTCACCCACGCAAAGGGGCACGCCGCGGGCAAGCATCCGGAACTGATGCTGCCCGCTCACCATCAGAGCGCGTACCGGTTCCAGGCCGATCGTCATCCCCACTGGTGGCAGGCGCCGCTGCGGTGGGCACTTCGGGGAGGATTGGCAGTGCGGTCGAAGATCGCCGTGGCTGCCGCAGTCCGGGAACGACGCACGAACCAGAACGAGGGGGGAACGACTCATGGCAATTGAGAAGGCGACCGATGCAGTGGTGCTGGTCGGCGGTAAGGGAACGAGGCTTCGCCCGCTGACGTTGTCGGCGCCCAAGCCCATGCTGCCCACGGCGGGTCTGCCGTTCCTCCAGCATCTGCTCGCACGGATCGGCGCGGCCGGGATCAAGCACGTGGTCCTCGGCACATCCTTCAAGGCGGAGGTCTTCGAGGAGTACTTCGGCGACGGCTCGAAGCTGGGACTCGAGATCGACTACGTCACCGAGACCGAGCCGCTCGGCACCGGTGGCGGCATCCGCAACGTTCTGCCGAAGCTGCGTGGTGACCACGCCATGGTCTTCAACGGCGACGTCCTCGGCGGCACCGACCTGGGCGCGATCCTCGACACCCACCGGAACCGGGACGCCGACGTCACCCTGCACCTCGTGCGGGTGGGGGATCCGCGGGCGTTCGGCTGCGTGCCGACCGACGCGGACGGCCGGGTGACCGCGTTCCTCGAGAAGACGCAGGACCCGCCGACCGACCAGATCAACGCCGGCTGTTACGTCTTCAAGCGCGAGATCATCGAACGGATCCCCGAGGGACGCGCGGTGTCGGTGGAGCGCGAGGTGTTCCCGTCGCTGCTGGCCGAGGACGCCCGCGTCTACGGACACGTCGACTCCTCGTACTGGCGCGATATGGGCACCCCCGAGGACTTCGTGCGCGGTTCCGCGGACCTGGTGCGCGGCATCGCACCGTCACCTGCGCTCGACGGGCCCCGCGGCGAATCGCTCGTCCACCCGGGTGCGGGTGTCGCCCCGGGTGCACTACTGATCGGCGGAACCGTCGTCGGTCGCGGCGCCGAGGTGGGTGCGGGCGCACGACTCGACGGCGCGGTGCTGTTCGACGGCGCCGTGGTCGAGGCCGGAGCGACCGTCGAACGGTCCATCATCGGTTTCGGCGCACGCATCGGGCCGCGGGCTCTGGTGCGTGACGCGGTGATCGGTGACGGAGCCGACATCGGCGCCCGATGCGAACTCCTGCGCGGCGCCCGGGTGTGGCCGGGCGTGACGTTGCCCGACGGCGGGGTCCGGTTCAGCACGGACGTGTGATAGGTGAAGTGATGCACGACTTCACGCGCTACGTGGCGCTCGGCGACTCCTTCACGGAGGGGGTCGGCGACCCGGACCCGAGGCATCCCAACGGATTACGCGGCTGGGCCGATCGGGTGGCCGAGCAACTCGCGGCGCGGTCGGCACATTTCGGCTACGCCAACCTCGCGATCCGGGGCAGGCTGCTCGGCCCGATCGTGGACGAGCAGGTCGACGCCGCGGTGGCACTCGAACCCGATCTGGTGACGGTCTACGCCGGCGGCAACGACCTGATGCGGCCCAAACTCGACATCGACGCGATGGTCGCGCAGTACGACACCGGCATCGCGAAGCTCGCGGCCACCGGCGCGCGGGTGCTGATGTTCACGGCGTACGACGCCGGTTGGTCGCCGGTGTTCGGGAAACTTCGTGGGCGCCTGGCGATCTACAACGAACTCGTGCGCGAGGTGGCCGATCGGCACGGCGCGGCGCTCGTCGACTTCTGGCGGTTCGACGAATACGACGATGCGCGGATGTGGGACTGGGACCGGCTGCACATGTCCGTCGCCGGTCACGAGAACATGGCCCTGCGGGTGCTGGAGGTTCTCGGCACCCCGCACGACATCGCGCCGCCCGATCTCGGTCCGGCGCCCGCTCTGGCGAAATCGGAGCAGCGCCGAGCGGATCTGCTGTGGACCAAGGACTTTCTCGTTCCGTGGATCGGCCGACGTGTCCGTGGCACGTCCTCGGGTGACGGGATCGCGGCGAAGCGCCCGACGCTGGAACCGCTCCGCTAGCGCAGTCCGGCCAGGTGCACGAGCTGGTCGATCGTGGACTTCTCCGCGTTCGGCGGCAGTGCGTCCACCGGCCACCAGCGGAGATCCGTGGATTCGGAGCTGCGCACGATGTGGGCGTCGGGACGCGCGCGGACGAGGAACCGGAGATCCAGGTGCCGGGTGGGTTGTCCGAGTGAGCACGTGATCGGGTGGGTGTGCGCCGACAGCAGGTCGGGATCGATGCGGAGGTCGGGAATTCCCGATTCCTCGCACGCCTCCCGCAGCGCGGCGTCGACGACGGTCTCGTCGGAAGGCTCGCAGTGACCGCCCAATTGGATCCACCGGCCGACCCGGGGATGCAGGGTCAGAAGCACGTGACATCCTCCCTCGTCCAGGACGAGGGACGACGCCGTGATGTGTCCGGGTGCGTGCTCACGCAGGCACCCGAGCGGCGCCGACGCGAGGAACGCGAGCATGGTGTGGCGCAACGATTCGTCGTTCTCGTCGAGCGTTTTCCAGCCCTCGAGCGCGGCGGTCGCGGTGCGGTGTAGTGATTCGGCGCTCATTGCGCGTGGGTCATCTCTCGATCAGGGCGTCGCCGGGGTCGGCGGCGTGTCGGGGGGTGAGTGGTTCGAGGGGGTGGCCGACGGCGACCGCTCCGAGGGGTTGCCAGTCGGC
>NZ_JAAOQS010000016.1:0-112061 GCF_011603105.1 Rhodococcus sp. A14
CCGTATCCCCCCTACCCCCTTCCCAGACCGGGAGGTAATACGCCCGCCATATCCGATGCCGTGGCATCGATGTGAAATGTCGCCCGCGTGCGAGAGCTGCCATGCCAGCCGCCGTCTCTTTTTCTGCACTGATCTTCCCCTGACCTGCACCAACGGCCCTCCGAGGGCCTCTCAAACGACCACTTAAGGAGGCCTGATGGCCGACAAACCCGATATTCCGAGGGCTCCAACGGGCCTCTTGGCACGCGGAAAGCAGCTCTGGAGGGAGCTGCACACCGTCTACGACTTCGCAGATGCACCCGAGAAACAGGCCATCCTCGAGGAGGCCTGCCGGACCGCTGACGTGGTCAAGCGGCTGCAGACGATTGTCGACGCAGCCGACGAGATCCGCGTACGAGGATCCCAGGGCCAGCCGGTGTCCATGCCGGAGCTGCAGGAGCTGCGGCAGTACCGGGCGCTGATGGTCCAGCTGCTCAAGGCGCTCGGATGCCCCGACGACGAGGACACCCTGACCCGCTCCGAGCTGGGCAGGCTCGGCGCTGCAGCTCGCTGGAAGCCGGGTGCCTGATGGGTCGACCGAAACGCCACAAACGCACCCGGTCAGCCTCGAGCCCCGAGGCTCTGGCTGCCCTCCTGCCGGACGAAATCAACTCACTCGAGGGTCTGTGTACCCCCGGTGACTACCAGTCACTGCGGGGCCACGTCGTCGACTGGCTCGACCACGTCGCACCAGGCCAGGAGGCCTCACCCGTGATGGGCGCAGCCGGTCTATCGGCGGCTGATTTCTACCTGGTCGCCCTCGGGGCCGGCCAAAAGCAGGCAGGCCCCTCCGAACACAACCAAGGAGCACCACATGCCCAGACGTAACCGTCGTCGATTCACACACCAACCGCTGGACGGAGACCGGATCAAGGCCGGTCTACCCAAGCCCGAGAAGACCGAGAGGAGCAACCGTGGCACACGCAACCGCTGAGGATGTCCAGGCCGTACTCGGTCGCGGGCTGACGACCGAGGAAACCGCGCTAGTCGAGCGCCGACTGGAACAGGTCGAGCGCATGATCATTCGCCGGATCCCGGATCTGGCCGACCAGATCACCTCAGGCTCTATCGACCAGGCCGACGTGGTCGACATCGAGGCCGAGGCCGTTCTACGGGTTGTCCGCAACCCTGACGGCCTGCTGTCCGAAACAGATGGCGCCTACGGCTACCAGCTCAACCGTGAGACCGCCTCGGGGCGGCTGCAGATCCTCCCGGAGGAGTGGCAGACGCTCGGTATCCGACCGTCCAAGGTGTTCTCGCTCGTGCCCAACCTCGCAGCACCGGCACGAGGTTCGGCGTTCGGGACGGGAGGCTGACGTGTCGCTACTCAATCGAGGTACGGAGACCGTGAAGGTCTTCCCCGAGGTCGTCATCATCGACGACGACGGAAACAAGCTGACCCGACCCGGCACGGTCGGGGTCCTGGCCAAGGCTGTCGTGCAGCCGGTCAACATCGGCATGCTGAGCGCCAGTCCGGAGACGCAGAAGATCGGGTTCGAGACCTCGATCAAGTACCGGTTGCGGCTGGTTGGATACCCCGACCTGCTCGGTGCCCAGTCCGCCGTCGAGTGGCGAGGCAAGCGGTACGTCATCGACGGAGAACCTCAGATCTTCAGCGGCTCGCCGCGTACGGCACGAGCCGAGTACGTCATGATCCGTAAGTGATCTAGGGGGTACCTACACCCTGGTCCGACGCCTGTTAGGCCGCCTCCGTGGCTCTCAGGCGGTGTTGGATGATTCTTCCGCACCGGGTGCCGTACCCGGCTTACCTCCCGCTGCCGGGTGCATCGTCTCCCGTTTCCGTTGTGGTCCAACGGCTGTGGTCCAGTAGGACCACCTCCCCGAACCGGCCTCATGCTGGGAGAGAGTGGAGCGGAGGGAGGGCAGGGCGTACCCCGTACCGCACAAGGTACGGGAGCACATCATGCCGGTCGGTCGTATCGCTACGGTCGGTTGGTGTGAACGCAGCGCCGGGTATTACTCGGCTGCTGCCGGGACTGGGATATTCCACGCGCTCGTACGGCCTCCACGGCCGTCCCCGCTCGAGTCCGCCTTTACCGGGGGAGCTACGTGTGATCGAGAAAAGGGTGCTGTGGCCCCTCTGACGGGCGACGGCACCGCTGGTGAGGCGGCCTACCCGTTGGGAAACCCACGGGCACAGGAGCTTGGAGCGTTGCGGAGGGTGACGCCTGGCGTACCGGAGTGGTCGACAGCACGAAACCGACCCGCAAGGCCGCACAGGTGCTGGTGGGAACCTGTACGACCCAACGGGTCGGTGGTTACGTCTGGACTGGGTACAGCCGTTCGGCGGCGGCGATGGCGTCGAGAAGTTCGCCGGGGTGATCGACGGCAAGCATCGACAACAGGCGGAACGCCAGGTGTCCGGTCGAGTCAGCGCCGAGATGGGCGCTCAGGACGTCGAGGACTTCGCTGGTCGTCAGCGTGTCGAGCGCCTGGTCGGGGGATACAGCTATGCTGCTGGAACGGTTCATAACGGCTATCTCCGTTGTGTCCTAGACCCCCGATCGGTGTTGGTAGCACCTCGGGGGTCGTTTCTTATGTGTGTGGTCCTTTCAGCAGGTTCCGATGGAGACGGCGTTCGCGGGTCCGAAGAAGCTGGACGACCGGATCGGCGGCCTCGAGGTGCACCGCATCGCGGAGATGGATCCGGAAGAGTTCGCGGCCGTCTGCGCACAGACTCCGGCGGTCCACCGGTTTCCCGGATCGATGGCCACCCGCATCCAGTCGCTGTGCGCGTTCCTCGTCGAGAACTACGACGGCAGCGTCGAGGCGTTGTGGACCAGCGGCGATCCCGACGGCAAAGAGGTCCTGAAACGGCTGAAGGCGCTGCCGGGTTACGGCGATCAGAAGGCGCGCATCTTCCTGGCACTGCTCGGCAAACAGATCGGTGTGGAGCCGAAGGGCTGGCGGGAGGCCGCAGGCGACTACGGCACCGAGGGATCCCGGCGGTCGATCGCGGACGTCGTGGACGACAAGAGCCTCCACGAGGTCCGCGACTTCAAGAAGGCCGCGAAGGCCGAGGCGAAGAAGGCTGCGGCAGCGAAGAAGAAGTAGCCGCCGCTACTCGGGATCGGACGGCTTCTGCTTTCGCTCGGCGTCCAGGTGCCGCCGACGTTCGGCCTCGTGCATCCACGGGAAGACGCTGTTGCCCTGACCGCCGCCGCCCGGACCGTGCCCGAGCACACCGTGTTCGTACGCCGATTCGGCGTGCAACGCGAGGTCGATGCCGGACGACTCGTCCTCCGCGCTCACCCGGAACCCGAAGATTCGGTCGATCAGTTTGCCCAGCGCGTACGTCACGCCGAACGCGTACAGGGCGACGACCACCACGGCCAGCAACTGCTTGCCGAGTTGCGCGAACCCGCCCCCGTAGAAGAGGCCTTCCGGTCCGTCGGTCATGACCTCGGTGGCCAGCAGTCCGATCAGGAGGGTGCCGACGATGCCACCCATCAGGTGGACTCCCACGACGTCGAGCGAGTCGTCGTACCCGAGGCGGAACTTCCAGCCGACGGCGAACGAGCAGACCACACCGGCGACGGCGCCGACGACCAGCGCCCCGACCATGCTGACGGTGCCGCAGGACGGGGTGATCGCGACCAGACCCGCGACGACGCCGGACGCCGCACCGAACGTGGTGGGGTGGCCGTCCCGCTTCTGCTCGACGAGGAGCCACCCGAGCAGGCCCGTGCACCCGGCGACGAGGGTGTTGAGGAAGATCGCGGCGGCCGTGCCGTCGGCGGCGAGCGCCGAGCCGGCGTTGAAACCGAACCAGCCGAACCAGAGCAGGCCGACGCCCAGCAGCACCAGCGGAAGGTTGTGGGGGCGCATCGACTCGGACCGGAATCCGAGGCGCGGGCCCAGGACCAGCGCCAGCGCCAGGCCCGACGCGCCGGACACGATCTCGACGACCAGTCCGCCCGCGTAGTCGAGGGCGCCGAACTGCGCGATCCAGCCCTGCGGGTTCCACACCCAGTGTGCGACGGGTGCGTAGACGACGAGGGCCCAGACGGGCACGAAGATCATCCAGGCCGAGAACTTGGCCCGGTCGGCGATCGCGCCGCTGATCAGCGCGGCGGTGATGATCGCGAACGTCAGCTGGAACGTGGCGAACAGGATCTCGGGGACCTGCCCGTGGACGGTGGTCGGGTCGATGCCCACCATCCCCAGGTGCTCCAGCCCGCCGATCAGTCCACCGCCGATGTCGTCGCCGAAGATGAGGGAGTATCCGGCCACCAGCCACGCGACCGTGACCAGGGCGATCGACACGAAGCTCATCATGATCATGTTCAGTACGCCGGTGGAACGGACCATTCCGCCGTAGAACAGGGCGAGGCCCGGCGTCATCAGAAGGACCAGCGCGGTACTGATCAGAAGCCAGGCGGTTGCTCCGGCGTCGATTGCAGGCACGACATTCTCCTCACACACCGGGACGAAACCCGGCGCGGAAAGTCACGATGACCGCGAGCGGTTTCCACTGTGCTGCCGCTGCGTTGCGAACGTGTTACACAATGCGGTCAGGTTCGGACTTTTGCTTGTGAGTAGCGCCCCGAGCGGGTGCTGAGCGGGCGCTTCGACCACCCGGCCCGGACTGTCGGGGACCGCCGGTAGTCTTTCCGCGTGGCCCTGTACCGGAAGTACCGACCCGCATCCTTCGCCGAGGTGGTGGGGCAGGAGCACGTCACCGAACCACTGAGCACCGCTCTCGACGCCGGACGGATCAACCACGCGTATCTGTTCTCCGGTCCCCGCGGCTGTGGCAAGACGTCGTCTGCCCGCATCCTGGCCCGATCGCTGAACTGCGTCGAGGGTCCGACCTCGACGCCGTGCGGCCAGTGCCCCTCGTGCGTGGCGCTCGGCCCCGGCGGATCGGGCAACCTCGACGTCACCGAACTCGACGCGGCCAGCCACGGTGGCGTCGACGACACCCGTGAGCTGCGTGACCGCGCGTTCTACGCGCCCGCCGAGTCGCGGTACCGGGTGTTCATCGTTGACGAGGCCCACATGGTCACCACGGCCGGTTTCAACGCGCTCCTCAAGATCGTCGAGGAGCCGCCGGAGCACCTCATCTTCATCTTCGCCACCACCGAACCCGAGAAGGTGCTGCCGACCATCCGTTCGCGCACCCATCACTACCCGTTCCGGTTGCTCGCGCCGGCGACGATGCGCGGGTTGCTGGAGAAGATCTGCCACCAGGAGAGTGTGCCGGTCGCCGACCCGGTGTATCCGCTGGTCATCCGCGCGGGTGGCGGTTCGCCGCGTGACTCGCTGAGCATCCTCGATCAGCTGCTCGCCGGAGCCGGCGACGAGGGCGTCACCTACCCGCGCGCGCTCGCGCTGCTCGGCGTCACCGACGTCGCGCTCATCGACGACGCCGTGGACGCGCTCGCCACCGGTGACGGTGCAGCGCTGTTCGGGACGGTCGACCGGGTCATGGACGCAGGCCACGATCCGCGCCGGTTCGCCGTCGACCTGCTCGAGCGCCTGCGCGATCTCATCCTGATGCAGGCGGTGCCCGACGCCGCCGAACGTGGCCTGGTCGACGCGCCCGGCGACGTGCTCGAGCACATGCGCGCCCAGGTCCAGCGGATCGGTCCCGCCACGCTCACCCGCTACGCCGAGGTGATGCACGCGGGCCTCGGTGAGATGCGCGGCGCCACCGCCCCCCGCCTGCTGCTCGAAGTGATGTGCGCCCGGATGCTGCTGCCCTCGGCGTCCGATGCGGAGTCCGCGGTGCTGCAGCGACTCGAACGCGTCGAACGCGGACTTCCGCCCGCCGGGTCGGCGCCGGCCGTCGACGCGGCCGAGCGGCCCACGGCGGCTCCTGCGCGTGCGCCGCAACCGCCTGCCGAGCCGGAACCGGAACCGAAGTTCCAGCGACCGTCCCTGCGCCAGGCCGCGGCAGCCACCGTGCCCCCGCCGCCCGAGCCGGAACCCGAACCCATGCCGCGGCCGGTTCCGGAACCCGCGCCGACACCCGTTCCCGAACCGGAGCCGCAGCCCGAGCCGACGCCTGTCCCCGAACCGACGCCCGCGCCCGAACCGGCCCCTGTTCCCGCACCCGAGCCCGAGCCGGCCCCCGCGCCGGCGCCCGCTCCCGTCCCGGAACCCGAACCGACTCCTGCACCGGAACCGACTCCTGCGCCGGAACCGACTCCCGAACCGGAGCCGGAGCCACCGCTCGCCCCCGAAGTGGAGGCGGAGCCCGCCGCATCGGCCGGCCCGGATGCCGCCGCGCTGCGCGAGTCCTGGAACTCGCTGCGCGAGAAGGTGAGTCAGCGGAACAAGATTCTGCCCGCCATGTTGTCGGCCGCGACGGTGCACGACGTTCAGGGCAACCGCCTGATCCTGGCGCACCCCGTCCCCAACCTGGGCGCTCGCATCGCGTCACCGCACAACGCCCAGGTGATCACCGAGGTGCTCACCGAGATGTTCGGCGGCACCTGGGAAGTGGAGTATCAGGCCGGTGCTCCGACGGCGCCGCCCCCACCGGTCGCGAAGGCCGCTGCAGCGCCGACGAAGCCGGCAGGCGCACCGCGATTCTCCCGGCCCAGCCAGGAGAAGACTGCGCAGCGTCCGCCGCAGCAGCCGACCGACACGCAGCGCTCCGACTCGGGTCCGGGTGCGGGTCAGGCACGTCCGTCGTCCGAGCCGGACGACGACATTCCGCCGCCGGAGGCACCCGACTACCCGGACGATCCCGGGCCGATCGACTACGAGGCTTCGGCGACGACGCCGCCCGTCTCCACACCCGAGGACGAGGAAGAGATGTTCGCGGAGGCGGCGGAACCCGCCGACCCCGCGACCCGTCGCGACCCGGAAGACGTGGCGTTCGAACTGCTCAAGGACATGCTCGGGGCCAAGAAGCTCGAGGGCTGACCCGACGGGGCAGTCGTCGCCGGTCCCGAAACGTCGGGACATCCGCCCCTGGTGCCCGGGACGCCGGGTGGCCGATTCTCGTCCCATGAGCACAGTGAATGTTCCAGACGGCGTGCAGAACGAGGTCCCGGCGACCGGGCGACCGCGAGGTGGCCGGTGGTGGGCCTACGTCGGGGTCCTCGCCGGCGTGGCCGGAATCGTCGGCATCCAGGCGAGCATGTCGATCGACGCGGTCTACGCGGAGGCGTCGGCCGGTGACCCGGTTGCCATCATGAACGGCCTCGCCGGACAGCGCACGGGGATCCTCGTCATGCACGTGTCGATCATGACCGCGGCGCTGCTGATCCTCGTGTTCGCCGCCGGGCTGTCCCAGCGGCTGCGAGCCGCATTGCCCGCCGAGAGCATCCTGCCGTCGGTCGCGGCGTTCGGTCTGGTCCTGACGTCGGCGGCGTGCCTGCTGGGGACCGGCCTGACCACCGAGCTGGTGTTCGGTCTCGGTGACAACGAACAGCTGGTGCCGGAGTTCGCGGTGGTCGGCGGCCACTGGATGGGCACCATCCCGTGGCTGTGGGCGGGCGCGGGTGTCAGCGCGGTGGCGGTGGCCGTCGCACTGCTGCGCGGACAGGCGGGCCCACGGTGGATCGGCTGGGTCAGCCTGGTCCTGGGCCTGGTGACGGCCGTCATCGGCGTCTCGCCGCTGCAGTACCTCGCCGGGTTCACGGGACCGCTGTGGGTGCTGGTGAGCGCGATCGGTTTCGCTTTCGCCGACACCGTGCGCGAGTAGGGGCGATACTCGTTCGCATCATGGTGAAGCAGAAGGACACTCGAATGACCGAGGGGTCGGCAGGTACGGGCGGTGCGCCCGTACCTGCTGCTGTCATGGCGGTGTCCGCCTGGATTCTGGTCGTCCTGTCGGTGGCGGCGTTCGTCCGGGCCGATCCGGGCATCGATTCGAACCAACTGTTCTTCCTGGTGGACGTCGTCGGGGCGGCGGTCTACGGAACCGTGGCGGGCGTCGTCCTCGCGCGGCGGGTGCACCCCGTGCCGATCATCATGGGGCTCACCGCGATCGGCGTGGGTCTCGCTGCGCTGAGCTACAGCTGTTCGCAACTCGCGGTCGTGCGTCCCGGGCTGCCGTGGGTCGACGTGCTGTCGCCGCTGCAGAACACGGCGTGGATTCCCGGAACGCTCAGCCTGTTCCTGATCGTGCCGTGGCTGATCCGCGACCACCCGCTGGGCGTCGGCGCGAGACTCGGCGTCCTCGCGGGTATCGCCGCGACGGCCTGGTACTTCTGGTCCCGCACGTTCACGGAGATCCCCGCGGTGTGGGTGATCGTGCCCGTTCTCGTCGTCGGCTCCGCGGCGGCAGCGGACTGCGGGTGGCGGTGGCGGCACGGCCCACCCGACGAGCGTGTCGGGCTCGGATGGATGTGCCTCGGCACGGCGCTGATGACCGCCGCGTACATTCCGTTGGCCCTGCCCGCGTCGCTGCCGGGACTGTGGGTGCTCAACCCGTTGGTGCACTTGGCTGTTCAGGCGTTCTATCCGGTCGCGATCCTGGTGTGCATCCTGCGCCAGCGCATGTGGGGGCTGAATCTGGCCGTCAGCCGCGCGACCGTGGCCGGTACGCTCACCGTCCTGCTGCTGGCGCTCTACGTGGTGGTGGCCACGGCCGTGACGGCGCTGCTGCCCGAGGGTGATTCGGTGGGGGCGCAGGTGGTCGCGGCGGGTGTCGTCGCCGTCGCGGTGCAGCCGGTCCGGCTGTGGCTGCAGCGGCGGGTGCACCGCCTCGTCTACGGTGAGGGCGCGGATCCGGCGCGGGCCGTCCGGACCCTGGGCCGGCAGTTCGGCAGTGCCGAGACCCCGGAACAACTCCTGGAGGGTCTCGCTGCCGGCGTGGGTGTCGCGTTGCGGCTCGAATCCGTGTCCGTGCGGCGCACCAGCGGGGTTGCCGCGGTGTGGGGTTCGGCGACGGGGCACGCCGAGTCGGTGGAGCTGGTCCACCGGGGTGCGGCGCTGGGGACGATGGTCGTGACGGCGCCGCCGGGGGAGTCGCTGGGGGCGCGCACCCGCCGGTCGCTCACCGAGCTGTCGGCGGTGGTGACGGCCGGTCTCGTGGTGCTGCAGTCGGCGGAGAACCTGCAGGAGGCGCGACGCCGGCTGGCGTCCGTGCGACTGGAGGAGCGGCAGATGATTCGCCGCGAACTGCACGACGGGCTGGGTCCGTCGCTGGCGGGTATCCGACTCGGCCTGCAGGGCGCCCGGAACCTGCTCGGCTCGGACCCGGCTGCCGCCGCGGAACTCATCGGCGCGTTGCAGGAGCAACTCGACCATCAGGTGGAGGGCGTCCGGCAGCTGTCCCGCAGCATGTTCCCGCCGGTGCTCGACGAGCTCGGACTGGTCCCGGCGCTGCACGAACTGGCAGCCAACCAGTCGCGCAGCGGATTCCGGCTGCGGGTGCAGGCCGATCCGCCGCCGAGGCTGGGTGCGGAGATCGGCGCCGCCGCGTACGGGATCGTCGTCGAGGCCGTCACCAACGCGCGCAGGCACAGCGGCGCCGACGGCTGCCGCGTCGACGCCACGTTCGCGCGGGAGATGCTCACGGTCGTCATCCACGACGACGGGTGCGGGTTCGATCCGACCGGGGGCGGCGGCGTCGGGACCCGGTCGATGCGCGAGCGGGCCCACGAACTCGGTGGCACGCTCCACATCGAATCCGCCCGTCCGACAGGCACGGTGGTCACGGCCCGGTTACCGTTGACCGCATCATGAGCGCAGGCACCACGAATTCCACCACGTCGTCCATCCGGGTCGCCGTCGTCGACGACCACCCGGTGTTCCGGCTGGGGATGGTCGCGTTGCTGTCGACGCTGGACGGCATGGAGGTGGCCGCGCAGGCCAGCTCCGTCGCGGAGGCGCTCGACGTCGTCGACGGCGACGTCGACGTGGTGCTGATGGACCTCGAACTCGGGGACGGTTCGGGGGTGGACGCCACCCGGCGGCTCCTTGAGCGGCACCCCGCACTGCGGGTGCTCGTGGTGACCATGCACGAGGACGACGAGTCGCTGGTCGCGTCGGTGCGTGCCGGGGCTCGCGGCTACCTGGTGAAGGGGGCCGATCCAGGGGAGGTCGAACGGGCGGTCCGGGCGGTCGCCAACGGGGAGGTGATCCTCGGCGCCGCGGTGGCGGCGCGCGCGATGAGCTTCATGGCCGCCTCACGCAGGGTGGGGCCCACGGTGTTTCCCGAGCTGACCGACCGGGAGCGTGAGGTCCTCGACCTCGTTGCCCGCGGCTACGACAACGCGAGCATTTCGCGGCGGCTCGTGCTGAGCCCGAAGACGGTGCGCAACCACGTGTCGAACGTGCTGGCCAAACTCGGTGTGCCCGACCGTCCCACCGCGATCGTCCGGGCGCGGGACGCGGGTCTCGGCCTCGCCGCCTGACCGCGCGAGGTCACACTGCCGCGGTCGACGTCGTCGGCACGAACCGGATGCCCGGGCCCGTGTCGTTTGTGTTGGTTGCGGTCGGTCCGGCACCGGGGGCTGCCACCCGCACCTCGGGGATCCGCCGCGGCGACGGACCGATCGGCGGCGTGTCCCGCCACACCGGCTGCGCCTCCTGCAGTTCCAGGACGATGGAGATCAGCGACGCCTCGGACCACGGAACCCCGCCCAGTTGCACCCCGAACGGAATGCCGGTGGCCGCGGACCGGCCCACCGGGGTGCAGACGACCGGTGCTCCCGTGTAGTTGGCCCAGAAGTAGTTTTCCCGCGCACCGGCGAACACGCTCGAATCGGAGAGCGCGTCGCGCCGCACCCCGTCGGTGAGGGACGCAGAATCGCATCCAGCCGGTGCTCGGCGAACATCCGGTTGTAGTCGTGCTGGAAGCGCAGCCGGGCGCGTTCGAGAGCGAAGTAGTCCGCGACAGGCAGGGCGAGGCTCGCCATCGCCGCGGTCGCGGCGAGCGCCGACTCCGGACCGTACGCCGGGAGCCGGTCCGCGAACTGCCGGTGGTACGAGCCGAACTCGGCATAATCTCCGCTCAGCAGCCCCTTCGGGACGTCGGGCACGGTCACGTCGACGATCTCGCCGCCCAGCGCGCGGACGAGGTCGAGGAACGCGGAGAACAGGGACCCGATCGGGCCGGGCAGCTCGTCGGCGACACCTCGCGGCAACCCGAAGCGCGTGCCGGACAGTGGGCGTGACCCGCCCGCGGCGGTCAGCGGGTAACCCTCCGCGGGAACGTCCGGACCCACCGACGTGCTGGGATCGTCGACGTCGACACCCGCCATGTGGCTCAGGAGCAGCGACGCGTCGGCGACACTGCGTCCCATCGGGCCGGTGTGATCGCGCGTCCAGGTCAGCGGAATCACCCCGCTGGTGCTGCACCGGCCGAACGTCGGTTTGATCGACGTGATCCCGCACGCGCTCGCGGGAATGCGCAGCGACCCGCCGGTGTCGGTTCCCACCGCACAAGGCGCGAATCGTGCGGCGAGGGCGGCGGCGCTGCCACCGGACGAACCACCCGGCGAGTACTCGACGTCCCACGGGTTCCCCACCTGCGGTGTGGCGGTTCCGACGGCGAACTCATGGGTGTGCGCGTGGCCCATCAGCACCATGCCCGCGTCGCGCAGTTGCCGCCACACCCCGGAATCGCCGGCGGCGATGTTGCCCTCGAGGACGCCGCTCGACGCCGTCACGGGCAGCCCGACCACCGCGTACAGGTCTTTCAGTGCGATCGGCAATCCGCAGACCGGCGGCGCGGACCCTGCCGCCAGCCGATGCGCGGCCGACTCCGCGGCCTCGTACGCCTGCTCGGGATAGATGCGGATCCACGCCCCGATGCCGCCGTCGTGCGCGGCGCTGCGTGCCAGGCACGAGTCGAGCAGTTCGCGCGGATGCAGCGCCCGGGACTGCAACAGCGACGCGGCCTCGACCGCACTGAGGAGAGCCGGATCGGACGCGGTGATCGCGCCAGGGGACGGCAGTCGGAGAGCCGGGTTCGCGGACGCTGCGGCACGCCCCAGCCCGGCAACGGTCACCGCACCCGCGGTCGCGGCGCCGAACAGTTGCCGACGGGACAGTCGGGTGGTCACAGCGTGTTCTCCTCCGCTCGGATCGGGTCGAGCGCCGCGTCATTACAGCACGAAAGGTCGGGCCGGGCATGGTGGAGACCGGCCGATCGTGATCGCCTGGGTCACGATCCAGGATCGCTTCGGTCCTTCCTTCCGTTTTGCAACACGTTCTAAGGTGAACGTGCCGGGGTATGCCCCGTGCAGAGCGCCGTGTGCACGGTCGGCGTCGACGCAGATAAGGAAGGAACACTCCACAGTGACCACAGAGGCATTCATTTATGAAGCCATCCGCACCCCGCGTGGCCGCGGAAAGAAGACCGGTTCGCTGCACTCGGTCAAGCCGATCTCGCTGGTCACCGGCCTGATCGACGAGCTCCGCGCCCGCTTCCCCGACCTCGACGAGGATCGCATCTCGGACCTGATCCTCGGCGTCGTCACCCCGGTCGGCGACCAGGGCATGGACATCGCGCGCGTCGCGGTCAACGACGCCGGACTGCCCGACACCGTCGGTGGCGTCCAGCTGAACCGGTTCTGCGCATCCGGCCTCGAGGCCGTCAACACCGCCGCGCAGAAGGTGCGCTCCGGCTGGGACGAACTGGTCATCGCCGGTGGCGTCGAGTCGATGTCCCGCGTGCCGATGGGCTCCGACGGTGGACCGTGGGCGCTCGACCCGGCCACCAACTACGACAACTACTTCGTTCCCCAGGGTGTGGGCGCCGACCTGATCGCCACCATCGAGGGCTTCTCCCGCGAGGACGTCGACGCGTACGCCGTCCGCTCGCAGGACCTCGCCGCGAAGGCGTGGACGGGCGGTTACTTTGCCAAGTCCGTCGTCCCGGTCAAGGACATCAACGGCCTCACCGTCCTCGATCAGGACGAGCACATGCGTCCCGGCACCACACTCGAGAACCTCGCGGGCCTCAACCCGTCGTTCGCCGGCGTCGGCGAGATGGGCGGCTTCGATGCCGTGTCGCTGCAGAAGTACCACTGGGTCGAGAAGATCAACCACGTCCACCACGGCGGCAACAGCTCCGGCATCGTCGACGGCGCCGCACTGGTCCTCGTCGGATCCGAGCAGGCGGGCAAGGACATGAGCCTGACCCCGCGCGCCCGCGTCGTCGCGACGGCCACCAGCGGTGCCGACTCCACGATCATGCTCACCGGCCCGACCCCGGCCTCGAAGAAGGTGCTCGCCGCCGCCGGTCTGACCGTCGACGACATCGACCTGTTCGAGATCAACGAGGCATTCGCGTCCGTCGTGCTCAAGTTCCAGAAGGACCTGAACATCCCCGACGAGAAGCTCAACGTCAACGGCGGTGCCATCGCGATGGGTCACCCGCTCGGAGCCACCGGCGCCATGATCACCGGCACCATGATCGACGAGCTCGAACGCCGCAACGCCCGGTACGCCCTCATCACCTTGTGCATCGGCGGCGGTATGGGCGTCGCCACCATCATCGAGCGCGTCTGACCGCCCGGACCATCAGGAGACTTGAAGCAGTGAGCGAGCAGAACATCATCAACTGGGAGCAGGACGCCGACGGCATCGTCGTGCTCACCATCGACGATCCCAACCAGGGCGCGAACACCATGAACGACGCCTACATCTCCTCGATGAAGGCGACCGTCGACCGCCTCGTCGACGAGAAGGACTCCATCACCGGTGTCGTCATCACGTCCGGCAAGAAGACGTTCTTCGCCGGCGGCGACCTGAAGAACATGATCAAGGTCGGCCCGGAGAACGCCGACGAGATCTACAGCCACAGCGTCGCGATCAAGTCGGACCTGCGCCGACTCGAGACGCTCGGCAAGCCCGTCGTCGCCGCCATCAACGGTGCCGCGCTCGGTGGCGGACTCGAGATCGCCCTGGCCACGCATCACCGCGTCGCCGCGGACGTGAAGGGCGTCAAGATCGGCCTGCCCGAGGTCACACTCGGCCTGCTGCCCGGTGGTGGTGGCGTCGTGCGCACCGTCCGCATGCTCGGCCTGCAGAACGCGCTCATGCAGGTGCTGCTCCAGGGGCAGCAGCGTGGACCGGTGCAGGCCAAGGAGGTCGGACTGATCGACGAGGTCGTGTCCTCGGTCGAGGAGCTGGTGCCCGCCGCGAAGGCGTGGATCCAGGCCAACCCTGAGGGCGGCGTCCAGCCGTGGGACAAGAAGGGCTACCGGATCCCCGGCGGCACCCCGTCCACCCCGGCGTTCGCAGCCAACCTGCCCGCGTTCCCCGCGAACCTGCGCAAGCAGCTCAAGGGTGCTCCCATGCCGGCACCGCGCGCCATCATGGCCGCCGCCGTCGAGGGCTCGCAGGTCGACATCGACAACGCGCTCCTCATCGAGGCCCGCTACTTCACGTCGCTGGTCACCGGCCAGGTTGCGAAGAACATGATCCAGGCGTTCTTCTTCGACCTGCAGGCCATCAACTCCGGCGCCTCCCGCCCCGAGGGCATCGAGAAGACCCCGATCACCAAGGTCGGTGTGCTCGGTGCCGGAATGATGGGCGCGGGCATCGCCTACGTGTCCGCGAAGGCCGGCTTCGACGTCGTCCTCAAGGACGTCACCATCGAGGCCGCCAACAAGGGCAAGGCGTACTCCGAGGGCATCGAGGCAAAGGCCCTCTCGCGTGGCAAGACCACCGAGGAGAAGTCGAAGACGCTGCTCGACCGCATCACCCCGACCGCCGACCCCGCCGACTTCGCCGGTGTCGACTTCGTCATCGAGGCCGTGTTCGAGTCGCAGGACCTGAAGCACAAGGTGTTCCAGGAGATCGAGGACATCGTCGAGCCGACGGCCCTGCTCGGCTCGAACACGTCGACCCTGCCGATCACCGGCCTCGCGACGGGTGTGAAGCGTCAAGAGGACTTCATCGGAATCCACTTCTTCTCCCCCGTCGACAAGATGCCGCTCGTCGAGATCATCCGCGGCGAGAAGACGTCCGACGAAGCCCTCGCGCGCGTCTTCGACTACGTGCAGGCCATCCGCAAGACGCCGATCGTCGTCAACGACTCGCGTGGCTTCTTCACCTCGCGCGTCATCGGCACGTTCATCAACGAGGCCATCGCCATGCTGGCGGAGGGCATCGAGCCCGCCACCATCGAGCAGGCAGGCATGCAGGCCGGCTACCCCGCGGCACCGCTGCAGCTGTCCGACGAGCTGAACCTCACGCTGATGCAGAAGATCCGCAAGGAAACCGCGGAAGCTGCGAAGGCCGAAGGCAAGGAACTGCCCGCCGATCCGGCAGGCGACGTCATCAACACGATGGTCGACAAGTTCGACCGCAAGGGCAAGCTCGGCGGCGCCGGCTTCTACGACTACGCCGACGGCAAGCGCACCGGCCTGTGGTCCGGTCTCCGGGAGAACTTCGGTTCCAAGGAACTCGAGGTGCCGTTCCAGGATCTCATCGAGCGCATGCTGTTCATCGAGGCCATCGAGACGCAGAAGTGCTTCGACGAAGGCGTGCTCCTCACCACCGCCGACGCCAACATCGGCTCCATCATGGGTATCGGCTTCCCCGCCTGGACCGGCGGTGTGTCGCAGTACATTCAGGGCTACGAAGGCGGCCAGGCCGGCTTCGTCAAGCGCGCTGAAGAACTCGCCGCCAAGTACGGTGAGCGCTTCACCCCGCCGGCCTCGCTGAAGTAGCAGGCGGCTCCGCCGCCCGTGCGCCTTTTTGGTAGCTGCAACAACCAAAAAGGCGCACGGGGCGGGTTATCCACAACTTCGCGGTTATCCACAGGCAGCGTGGATAACCGCGTTTTTGTCGGCATCGGAGTCGGACGAGCATCGCACGATGCGCCGTATGACCGACATCGACCTCCACGACTTTCAGCGCCTCGTCGACACCCAGTTCGGGATCGTCACGCAATCCCAACTCGAGCCGTTCGGCTTCTCCAGAGGGAGGGTTCGCCATCTCCTCGACTCGGGGCAGTGGCGCCGTGTCCTCCAAGGCGTCTATGCCGTCACCAACGGCCCGTTGACCCGAAACATGATCCTGTCCGCCGCTCTCCTCTACGGCGGCGGCCATTCGATGCTCAGCCACATCACCGCGGCGGAGGAATGGGGGATGGTCCCTCGCCGCGACGGCGAACCGATCCACATCACCGTGCCGTACGGGAAATCGTCGCGGTGCCAGAGCTCGACGGGCATGCGTCCGTCGCGTAAGCCCGGCAATCCGATCGCTCCGTCCTCGCCGTTGCATCCGGGAGTTGTCGTGCACAGGTCGAGGGCCCACGATTACATCGCCGTCGACACGGATCCGCCTCGTACGGCGCGAGCCGACACTGCACTCGACCTCGCGATTGCCGAGCCCACGGCCCGTGACGCATACACCAGGCTCATCGCCCTCGTGACCAATGCCCGGATCCCCCTGCGCGACATCCGGCGACGCATGGAGGAGCGACGACCACGTCGGTATGGCAAGGCGCTCGTGGATGCGGTACGACTGCTCGCCGACGGCGTCCAGTCGGTGCTCGAGTACCGCTACGCCACCGACGTCGAGGATGCGCACGGGCTTCCACGGGCGCGGCGCCAGTCACCCGTTGTCGTGGACGGGCGGACCCTCTTCGAGGACTGCGACTACTCCGACCACGGTGTGCCGCTCATCGTGCGACTCGACGGTCGCCGCGCGCATGCCATGGCGGAGGTCGCGTTCCGGGACCGCCGACGCGACAATGCCGCGGAACTGCAGGGACGGCCGCGACTCGTCTACGGATTCGACGAGGTGACGAAGAATCCGTGTGTGGTGGCCCGTGAAGTGGAGACCGTGCTCGTGCGGGAGGGGTGGATCAGGCCCGGCGAGAGGCCCTGCCCGGCCTGTGCGCCTTTCTGGTTGCTCTAGCTACCAAAAAGGCGCACGGGCGGCGGAGCCGCCTACTTCCACCACGGACGCAGCGGCACATGCGCCTCGCCCTTGGGGCCGAGCTTGACGGCGAGGACCTGGTGCAGCTGAACGACGTTGCGTTCGAAGCCCAGTCGCGACCCGGCCATGTAGAGACCCCACACACGTGCGGTGCCTTCGCCGACCTCGGCGACGCAGGCGTCCCAGTTGTCGACGAGGTTCTGGCACCAGCCGGCGAGGGTGAGTGCGTAGTGCTCGCGCAGATTCTCCTCGTGCCGCACCTCGAGTCCGACGTTCTGGATCTCGGAGATGATGCGTCCGGAGCCGGTGAGTTCGCCGTCGGGGAAGACGTACCGGTCGATGAAGCCGCCTGCGCGTGCCTGACTCTGGTTGTCGGGCCGGGTGATGCAGTGGTTCAGCAGCCGGCCGCCCTCGCGGAGCTTGCTCTGCAGCAGTCCGAAGTAGGCGGGGTAGTTGCCGACGCCGATGTGCTCGGTCAGGCCGATCGAGGAGATGGCGTCGAATCCGGTCTCGGGGACGTCACGGTAGTCGGAGAACCGGACCTCGGCGAGGTCGGACAGTCCTTCTTCGGCGATGGCCTTCTGTGCCCATTCGGCCTGTTCGCGGGACAGGGTGGCGCCGATGACCTTGACGCCGCGGCGGGCGGCGTACCGGACCATCGATCCCCAGCCGCAGCCGATGTCGAGCAGTCGGTCGCCGGGCTGGAGGCCGAGCTTCTCGAAGACGAGGCGGTACTTGTTGTCCTGTGCCTCTTCGAGGGTCTGCTCGACGTTCTCGTAGCAGGCGCACGTGTAGGTCATGGACGGGCCGAGGACGTACTCGTAGAAGGTGTTCGAGACGTCGTAGTGGTGGTGGATGACCTCGGCGTCGCGGGACTTGGAGTGCCGCAACCCTTCCGCGACTCGACGCCACCGCGGGAGGTGCTCCTGCGGGGGAGGGGCGATGGGGCGCAGCAGATCCCAGCCGAGCGAGCGCGTGATGGCGGCGAGCGTGAGCGCGGACGGACGGCGGAAGTGCAGTTCGTCGCCCATCACGCGGAGGATCTCGTACGGGTCGCCGGGGTGGACGCCGCGGGCCTCGAGGTCGCCGGACACGTAGGCCCGGGCCATGCCGAGGTCGCCGGGGGCGGTCGCCAGGTAGGTGGTGCCCCGGGTGGTCTTGAGGTGGAGACCGTAGGGGGCGTCCTCCGGGCCGGCGGCGCTGCCGTCGTAGGCGGAGAACCGCAGGGGGAGCATGCCGTCGGACAGAGTTTCGAGAATCTCTGCGATGGTCAGCTTGTGGTCTTGGGAGCGTGAAGCTTTCAGAGTTGTCATCGACGTTGCACCGCCTTGGAGAAAAGGTCCAGTAATCGTGATTTCGGGTCGTAGCGTTTTTTCAGTTCCGTGTATCGATCGCCGCCGTAGTAGAGGCGTTCGAAATCTTCTCGTGAATAGTACGAATCGGAGTAGAGGGACTTGTGTCCGTCGAAGTCACTGACCTTGTCTTCGATCAGCCGATTCGCGGCGCCCTCGGGTCGGCCCGGAACGATGGGCACCGATGACCAGAATCCGATGTTCACGTACGTGCGTTTCGGTTCGAGGGGGTACAGGGGCCAGGGGCGTTGCGAGGACGCGCCGGCGGGGGCAGGTTCCCGCAACCGCAACGGGCACAGCCACAGCGGTTCGATCGGGATTTCGTCGAGGAACCAGCGGACGAAGTCCGCGGTCCGCTCGATGGGCACTTCGACGTCCTGCACGACGCGTTCGCGCGGCGGGTTGCCCTTGCGCTTCTCGAGGCGGTCGCCGATGTCGTACTTGTGGTCGAGGGCGATGAGCTTCCAGTAGAAGCTGCTGCGGAGGAGGTTCTTCGGCCACAGCCGGCGGATGGTGGGGTTCTGGGCGCCGAAGGCGCGTGAGCACCAGAACCAGTCGGTGTCCCAGCGCCACAGGTAGTCTCGAATGGTGAGTTTGTCCGTTTTGGGGTGGTTCACGGAGCTGTGCTGGATGGACCGGTAGAAGATGTTCAGCCCGGTGTAGTCGCTGACGGGGCCGCCCTCGTCGGTCTGATGGCCCAGCGTCAGGTAACTCTCGGACGCGGTGAACACGACGCCGTCCAGGTAGTCGACGGGGATGCCGTTGTGGACGCGCTCGGTGACGATGCGGTCCATCGCCGACTGCAGCTCGTCCAGGGAATCGAAACGCAGATGTCGCAGTGCCACATACCGTTTGACGGGCTCGAGCTGGATGCGCAGTCGTGTGGAGTAGCCGAGGGTTCCGTAGGAGTTGGGGAACCCCCAGAACAGGTCGGAGTTCTCGCCTTCTGGTGTCGCGGTGACGATGTCGCCGCTGCCGGTCAGGACGTCGATCTCGAGGACCGATTCGTGGGGGAGCCCGTTGCGGAACGACGTCGACTCGATGCCGAGGCCGGTGACCGCGCCGCCGAGTGTGATGGTCTTGAGTTGCGGAACCACCAGCGGCGCCAGCCCGTACGGCAGGGTGGCGTCCACCAGGTCTTCGTACGTGCACATTCCGGCGACATCCGCGGTCCGGGCCTGCTCGTCGACCGAGATGACTCCGCCGAGCCCGGAGACGTCGAGGCCGGGTGCGCTGGTCTGGGCCCGCGCCCGGAACAGGTTGGACGTCTTCTTCGCGAGTCGCACGGTGGCGTCCGTGGGAATCGCGCGGTAGGACGCGAGAAGCCGTTCGACGCCGGCGCGGTGAGCGTCGATCCCGGTGACGGGCAGAGTGCGATGCGCACGGAAGGGGCGTCCACCCTCCCGCATGCTTTTCAGTAGTTCAACCGAAGAGGCAGCCACACCCTGACGCTATCCCTCTCCGCGGGTTCAGGCCACGCATATCGGCGCGGTCGACCGAAGATTCACACAAATGTCTCATCAATGTGCGGGTCGTGACCACGTCGAAGTGAGCTACCTCACAATAGATTGCCACGTCATCGCCCGGACTCGCGGACGGAAGGCAGGATGAGAGGAGGAAGCAGTTTCGTACAAATCGTACAAGAGGAGTCAGAACAGTGGGCCAGGTCAGCGCGAGCAGTTCGATCACCGTCGCAGCCACACCGGAGAAGGTGCTCGCGGCCTTGACGGACTACGAGACGGTGCGTCCGCGCATCCTCTCGGAGCAGTACCTGGACTACCGCGTCCTCGAGGGCGGGCAGGGTGGCGGCACCGTCGCGCAGTGGACGTTGAAGGCCACCGAGAAGCGGTCCCGCGACATCAAGACCACGGTCACCGTGGCGGGCAACACGATCACCGAGACGGACGCGAACTCGTCGCTCGTCACCACCTGGGTCGTCGCCCCGAGCGGCAGCGGTTCGACGGTCACCACGACCACCGAGTGGAAGGGCGCGGGCGGCATCGGGGGCTTCTTCGAGAAGACGTTCGCCCCGCTGGGTCTGAAGAAGATCCAGGGGCAGGTGCTGGCGAACCTCGAGCGCGAACTCGCCTGACGCGACGCCGGTTCGCTCCGGCGCCGTCGTGGTGAGTCCCACGACGGCGTCGGCGCCGGACCGCGCCGACGGTCACGGTCTACGCTGGCAGGGGAAACAGCAGAAAGGACCACGTCAGTGCAACCAGGTGGACAACCCGACATGTCGCAGCTCCTCGCGCAGGCACAGCAGATGCAGCAGCAGCTGATGGCCGCTCAGCAGGAGATGGCCGAGGCCGAGGTCACCGGGCAGGCCGGTGGCGGACTCGTGACCGCGACGGTCAAGGGGACAGGTGAAGTGGTCGGTCTGAAGATCGATCCGAAGGTCGTCGATCCCGACGACGTGGAGACTCTGCAGGACCTCGTGATCGGTGCGATCGAGGACGCGTCGAACAAGGCGCAGGAGATCGCGGCGCAGAAACTCGGTCCGCTCGCGGGTGGATTCGGTGGGGGAGGCCTGCCCGGTCTCCCCGGTTTCTAGAGGCGCGGCGTGTACGAAGGTCCGGTTCAGGATCTGATCGACGAGCTCGGCAAGCTGCCCGGCGTCGGGCCGAAGAGCGCACAGCGCATCGCGTTCCACCTGCTCAGCGTCGAGCCGCCGGAGATCGACCGGCTCAAGAATGCGCTCCAGCGGGTGCGCGACGGCGTCCAGTTCTGTGTGGTGTGCGGCACGGTCTCCGACAAGGAGCGCTGCCGCATCTGCGCCGATCCGCGCCGCGACCGCACGGTGATCTGTGTGGTCGAGGAGCCGAAGGACGTCCAGGCCGTCGAGCGCACGCGCGAGTTCAAGGGCCGCTATCACGTTCTGGGCGGCGCGCTGGATCCGCTGTCCGGGGTGGGTCCCGATCAGCTCCGTATCCGGGAGTTGCTCGCGCGCATCGGCAATCAGGAGGACGGCGTCGACGTCTCCGAGGTGATCATCGCGACCGACCCCAACACCGAGGGGGAGGCCACTGCGACGTATCTGGTGCGGATGCTGCGGGACTTCCCCGGGCTGACGGTCAGCAGGCTCGCGTCGGGTCTGCCGATGGGCGGCGACCTCGAGTTCGCCGACGAGCTCACGCTGGGCAGGGCGTTGTCGGGGAGACGCACGCTGTGACGTCGGATCCGGGCACTGCCGCGCCGGTGAAGCGGACGGCCGAGCAGTCGCGGTCGCTGATCGTCGACGCGGCGGGGCGGGCGTTCGCGACACGTCCGTATCGGGAGATCACGCTCAAGGACATCGCCGAGGACGCCGGGGTCAGCGCACCGCTGATCATCAAGTACTTCGGGTCGAAGGAGCAGCTGTTCGACGCGCTCGTCGATTTCCGCGCCGCCGCGGAGATCGTGTTCAGCGGTCCGCTGGACGGTCTCGGTGAGCGGATGGTGTCGATGTTCGCGCGGCCGCTCGAACCGTACAAGCCCCTGTCGTTGAACATTCTGTTCATGAGCGGGCCGAGCGAGGAGAGCAGCCGCAAGCTCCGCGCCAACTATTCGGCGCAGATGATCGACGCGCTGGCCGAACGACTACCCGGGCCGAATGCCCGGCTGCGCGCCGAACTGGTGATGTCGATGCTGACGGGTCTCGCCGTCATGCGTCGCAAGATGATGCAGGAGCACGCGACAGGCACCCCGGAAGAGGTGGTGGCGCACTATGCCCCGCTGGTGCAGGAGTTGCTCGACGGCTGAGGGCGGATTGTCCGGCTTGCGGGGTAAATGGTTGTTCACCTAATCTGGTGAACAACCATTTACCAGCTGTGCAAGGGGTGACGCTTGACGATCTCGTTGCCGCGCCCACTGTCGGCGCTCGCGGATCAGCCGGTCGCACCGCCGGACTCTGCCGGCGGATCGCGTTACCTCTTCCCGATTCTCGCGTTCGCGGGCGTGTTCCAGGCCGTCCTGCAAACGGTCATGGTGCCCCTCCTGCCCAGCATGCCGACGTTCACCGGCGCGAGTCTGACGTCGGTGTCCTGGCTGATCACCACCACCCTCCTGGTCGGCGCGGTCGTCACCCCGATCTTCGGCAGGCTCGCCGACATGTTCGGCAAGAAGCGGATGCTTCTCGTCGCCTTCGTCTTCATGACGCTCGGCGCGTTGATCTGCGCCGTGACGTCCGACATCGCGTTCCTGATCTTCGCGCGAGGACTGCAGGGGGCAGGCGCCGCCGTCATCCCGGTCGGAATCTCGATCCTCCGCGACGAATTGCCGCGGGAGAAGGTCAACGGCGCCATCGCCATGATGAGCTCGACCCTCGGGATCGGCACGGCGCTCGGACTGCCGTTCGCGGCGTCCGTCGCCGAGTACTCCAACTGGCACGTCCTCTTCTGGGTCATCGCGGGAATCGGGCTCGCGGTCACCACAGCCGCGGTGCTGTTCATCCGCGAGTCCGAGGTGCGGTCGGGTGGGCGGTTCGACGGTGTCGGTGCCGTCGGTCTGACCGCCGCCCTCGTCTGCCTGCTCGTCCCGATCACCCAGGGCAGCTCGTGGGGCTGGGGAAGTCCCGCGGTGCTGGGCATGTTCGCGTCCGCGGTGTTCCTGTTCGCGTTGTGGGGACATCAGCAGCTGCGCAACCGGAACCCGCTCGTGGACCTGCGGGTGTCGGCGCGACGGTCGGTGCTGCTGCCGCACGTCACGGCGCTTCTCGTCGGGTTCGCGTTCTACGGAAACGCGCTCATCACCACACAGCTGCTGCAGGCGCCCCGCGGAGACGCCGGCTACGGCCTGACGATCCTCCAGGCCGCGGTGTGCCAGCTGCCGACGAGTCTGTCGATGATCGTCTTCGCGCAGGTCGGCGCCCGGGTGTCCGAGCGTTACGGGTCGAAGGTGACGATCCTGTCGGGCGCGATCTGTCTCGTCCTCGGCTACGCGCTGCACACCGTGCCGCACAAGGAGTTGTGGATGGTGATCGCGGCGCTCGGTGTCGCGGCCGTCGGCACCGCGCTGGTGTACAGCACGCTGCCGATGCTGATCGTCCGGGCTGTGCCGTCCACGCAGATGGCCGCGGCCAACGGCGTCAACGTCCTGCTGCGGACGATGGGTACCACCATGTGCAGCGCGGTGGTCGCGACGGTTTTGGCGGCGAGCATGGTGGGCGGTGTCGCCTCGGCCGCCGGTTTCTCGATCGCCTACGGGGTGTGCGCGGTGCTGGCGGTCCTGGTGTTCGCGGTGTCCCTGGCCCTGCCGGGGCACGATCGGATGAAGAAAAGTCCGGTAGAGCCACTTGTGACGTAGGTCACTCACGTGTATCGTCAGTGATGCGGATCGAGGAAATGTACCTGTGAGCAGAGAAAACTCGAGAAGCAGAGATCCGGCCGAGAATGCAGAAGCATTCCCGGCCGAACCCCTGTCTGGGGTCTTTACTCCTCCATCGATTCCGCGATCTGTTTGATGGCGGCCAGCCGGCGATCCCACTCGGCGCCGATTCGTTCCAGCGTCCGCGCCGTCTTGTTGAGCTCGGCGCCCAGCGCGCGGTAGCGGCTCTCGCGGCCCACCTTCACCGACTCCACCAGTCCGCAGGCCTGCAGCGCATTCAGATGCTTCGCGATGGCCTGCCTCGACACCGGAAGCCGGGTGGCGAGCGACGACGCCGACTGGTCGGCCCGCCCGAGTTCGGTGAGGATCTCCCAGCGGGTCTCGTCGGACAGCGCCGCGAACACCGAGGCCAATTCGGCGTACGTGCCCACTGTCATGCCTTCACGCCGTGCAGGTACGCGACCAGTTCGTCGAGTTCGGCGTGCCAGCCCTGGACGTTGCCCTCGCGGGCCCGCTTCTGGTCGGCGACGTCGCGGTCGAGGGTGTCGAACCCGGTCTCGACGACTGTCAGTTCGGTGCCGGCCGCGTGCTCGGACAGCGTGAACCGCACCAGGGTGGAGTTGCCGATCACCGGGTCTGCTTCCATGTCGGCTGCCCAGCGGAAGCCGAACGCGTTCGGTTCGTCGACCTCCGTGACGACGGCGCGGGCGGTGCCGTGCTCGTCCCAGGTGAAGGCGGCCTTGCCGCCGACGCTGAGGTCGAGCGACGTGCGCTGCCCGAACCACTGGCTGATCTTGTCGGGATCCGTGATCGCCGCCCACACCGCCGATCTCGGGGCGTTCACGACAACGGTCCGGGTGATGCTGCTCGATGCGTCCATGGTGGGCCACCTTTTCGACGACGGTTGATGTGCAACTCCATGGTTGCACTCTTTACGACGTTCTGCAACCCTTTGGTTGCGCTCGGCAGGTGAGTGCCGATGTGTACCCGGATGGACATCGGTACTCACAGGGTTTATCCACAGGCTGTGGAAAAATGGTGGGAAGGGGCGGTTCCTGTCGGGGCGGGCCGACACCGTTCCGGGCATGGAACACGACCCATGGCAGTCCATTCTCGACGCCCAGGACGGCGTCGTCACCACGGCACAGCTCCGGGCGCACGGCGTCAGTGCCACCGCACTCCGGCATCGTGTGGTGTCCGGTCAGTGGCTGCGGGTGCTGCCGCGCGTCATCGCGGTCACCAACGGTCCGCTCACCCGCCCGATGGCCCTCTCCGCCGCACTCCTGTACGGCGGCCGGGCGATCCTGAGTCACCGGACCGCGGCCGAGGAATGGGGACTGCTCCGCGTCGACGACCCGTCGGCACCGGTCCACATCACTGTCCCCTACAACTGCTCGGCGGTGAATCAGGGGCAGACGGTCCGCTCACCCGGCAGTCGGCGCCCGACCTCGGTCGGCAACGCACTCGTTCATGGTGGCGTCGTGGTCCATCGGTCTCGCGCGTTCGAGCACATCTCGGTCCCGTTCCGTCGGCCACGGACATCGTTGGCCGACACGGTGATCGACCTCGCGGTGTCCGAGGCCACCCCGCGGGAGGCGGCCCTCCGGTTCATCGAGGCCGCCACAAGTGGCAAGGTCCACGTCGAGGTGCTCCGGCGGAAACTCGAGGTCCGGCGTCCACACCGGTATGCGACCGACATCGCCGACGCCGTGATGCTGCTCGGCGACGGCGTTCAATCGGCCCTCGAACACCGCTACGCACTCGACGTCGAACGGGCGCACGGGCTGCCGAGCGGAAAACGTCAGATGCCGCACGTCGTGGACGGCCGGATTCTGTACGAGGACGTCGATTACAGCCCCATGGGTGTGCCGCTGATCGTCCGGCTCGACGGGCAGCAGTATCACAGCGCGCAACAGTCCCGTTTCCGTGACCGTCGGCGCGACAACGCGGCGGAGCTGGCCGACCGTCCACGGCTGGTCTACGGGTGGGATGAGACGACCCGCGACCCCTGCGGGGTATTCGAGGAAGTGCGCCGGGTGTTGGTCCGCGAAGGATGGGCCGATATGTCGCGCCGCTGTCCAGCCTGCCCACGTGAGTGAGAAAGAGTGCCCCGCCACTCTTTCTCACTCACCTGCGGAGGTGAGTGAGAAAGCGTGCGGGACGACGCTTTGCCACTCACGTGCTCAGACGCGCAGGCGCTCCCGGCGCAACTGCTCGACCTCGGGCAGGTCGAGGGGCGCGAGTTCGTCGACGCCCAGCGCCCGCTTCAGGAGCAGGTCGGCGAGTTCGGGGTTGCGGGCGAGCGCGGGTCCGTGCATGTACGTGCCGATCACGGAACCCTGGACGACGCCTTCGAGCCCGTCCCCGACGCCGTTGCCGACGCCGTGCGTGACCCGGGCCAGGCCGCGGGCGTCGGAGCCGAGTGTGGTTCCGCCGCGGTGGTTTTCGAACCCCGTGAGCGGCTGCGTCAGCCCGTCCATCCGTGGTGCCGTGATCACTTCACCGATGGAACGCGTCGCCTGCGGGGACGTGGTGACGTCGAGCATCGAGACGCCGTCGACGCGTTCGCCGCTCGACGTCTCGTACCAGTTGCCGAGCACCTGGATCGCGGCGCAGATCGCCAGGACGGGGGCGCCGCGTTCGGCGGCCTTCTGCAGTCCGGGGTACTTGGCGAGGTGCCGGGTGGCGAGGCGCTGCGCCGAGTCCTCGGCCCCACCGAGCGTGTAGACGTCGAGGGACTCCGGGACCGGATCGTTCAGCGTGATCTCGACGATCTCCGCGTCGTATCCGCGCATGCGCAGTCGCTGCCGGAGGATCAGGGCGTTGCCGCCGTCGCCGTAGGTGCCCATCACGTCGGGCAGCACCAGGCCGATGCGTACGGTCGAGTCAGGCATTGCGCGCCTCCTTCGCGATGGCGGTGTTCAGGTCGCGGAAGGCGGTGTAGTTGGCGAGCACCTCGACGCGTCCGGGCGGGCAGGACGCGATGGCCCGCAACGGGTTCGGGTCGAGCGTGTGCTCGACGCCGGCGTACGTGAGGCGGACGGCCAGGTCGGTGCCGCGTTCGCCGGCGGCCACCACCTTGACGCCCTCGAAGTGCTCGAACCGCACGTCCCACAGCCAGGACAGATCCTCGCCGTCGGGAACCTGCCCGTTGACGGCGATCACGAGTCCGTCGACGGTGGGGTCGATCATCGACAGCGCTTCCTGCCAGCCGGCGGGGTTCTTGGCGAGCAGCATGTGCACGGAGTGCGACCCGACCTCGACGGTGCTGTAGCGGCCCGCGACCTCCTGGACGGTGGCCGCGGCGGCGACGGCGTCCTCCGCCTTCGCGCCCATCGCAACGGCCGCAGCGACGGCCTGTGCGGCGTTGCCGCGGTTGGCGCGTCCGGGCAGGGCGAGGGTCATCGGGATCTTCAGGCCGTCGGGCCCGTACAGGTTTTCGTCGTCCAGCCACCAGTCGGGGGTCGGGCGCGCGAAGTCGGAACCCGTGCTGCGCCAGTGCGAGCCCTCCCACACGATGGGTTCGCCGGTGCGCGGACAGCTGGCGGCGTCGCTGGCCCATCCGCCCCCGGCAGCGACCCAGACGACGTTCTTCGCGTCGTAGGCCACCGAGGTGACGAGGACGTCGTCGCAGTTGGCGATCACGACGGCCTCCGGGTGCGCGGCGACGCAGGCGCGGAGTTTGCGTTCGATCATGTTGATCTCGCCGACCCGGTCGAGCTGGTCGCGGCTGAGGTTGAGCAGAACCAGGGCCTCGGGGTTGACGGCGTCGCTGACGTGCGGGACGTGGAGCTCGTCGACCTCGAGGGCGGCGAGGGGCGCGTGGACGCGGGTGCTGAGCGCCGCGACGATGCCGGCGTCCATGTTGGCGCCGTCGGCCTGCGTCGCGACCTCACCGAGGGTGGAGAGCGCCGCCGCGGTCATCCGGGTGGTGGTGGACTTGCCGTTGGTGCCGGTGATCACCGCGGTGCGTCGGCCGGCGCCGAGCTGCTCCATCAGGGTCGGGTCGATCTTCAGGGCGATCAGTCCGCCGATCATCGAGCCCTTGCCCCGGCCCGCCTTCTGCGACGCCCAGGAGGCCGCCGCCGCTGCGCGCAGGGCGAGCTTGCCGCGCGTCGTGATCCCAGTTCCAGTACTCACTCCGCGAGTTTTGCACAGGGTCCGGTCAGACGCCGACTCGCGCGGGGGCACGTGAGCGCGAAAGTGTGCTCGGACGCACCCTGCCACTCACCTGGGTGGCGGCGGCACCGGCGATGACGACGGCCCCGCCGATCAGCGACAGGATGCTCGGCTCCTCGTGCAGCACCAGCCAGGACGCCCCGATCCCGACGATGGGAACCAGCAGGGAGAACGGCGCGACCATTCCGGCGGGGTAGCGGCTGAGCAGCGCCGTCCACAGGCCCGAGCCCGCGACCGTGCCGAGGATCACGATGTAGGCGAGGCCTGCGAGCGCGAGCGGGCCGGTGCCCTCCAGTGACGACGTCAGGGAGTCCCAGCCCGCCGACGGACCCTCGACGCCGAACGACAGCGCCAGCATCGGCAGCGGCGGAATGACGCACATCCACAGCATCAGGCGCATCGGCTGATCCGACGCGGCCTTGCGGTTGCCGATGTTGCCCAGCGCCCACGACAGTCCCGCGAGCAGCGTCAGGGCCACCGGCAGCAGCGCGGCGTGCTGGGCGCGGTCCCAGCCGATGACTGTCATCCCGGCCATCGCCACCAACAGTCCGCACACCTGCGTCGGCCGCAGTCGCTCCCGCAGCAGGACCGCGCCGAGGACCACGGTGAACGGTGCGGACGACTGCAGGACCAGCGATGCCAGCCCGGTGGGCATGCCGACGTGCATGGCCCAGAACAGGAAGGCGAACTGGCCGACGCCGAACCCGAGGCCGTACACCAGCAGCCACTTCAGCGGGACCTGTGGCCGGGGAACGAACAGGATGACCGGGATCGCGATGACGAAGAATCGCAGCGCGGCGAAGAAGAACGGTGGGAAGTGGTCGAGGCCCGCGCGAATGGCGAGGAAGTTGAGCCCCCACAGGACGACGACGGTGAGTCCGAGCAGCCGGTCGCGGGAGGTCATGCCTTCCATCGTGAGGGCCGGAAACAATCAGGACAAGCGCATTAAAGTGCATCATCGATGTAGTTTTGCTACATGGATGCGACCCGGTTGCGCGTGCTGCGCGAGCTGGCGGACCGCGGGACGGTGGCGGCGACCGCGCAGGCGTTGTCGATGACGCCGTCGGCGGTGTCGCAGCAGCTCAAGATTCTCTCGCGGGAGGCCGGGGTGACCCTGCTCGAACCCGCCGGCCGCCGGTTGCGGCTCACCGATGCCGGTCAGGCGCTCGTCGTCCGCGCCGACGACGTCGTGGCGGCCCTGGACCGTGCGGCGGCGGAGATGAGCGCCTACCGCGGTTCGCCGCGCGGGCGGGTGCGGGTGGCGCTGTTCCCGTCCGGCGCCGCGCTGCTGCTGCCCGGACTGCTGGACGCGCTGGAAGGCAGTGGGGTGGACGTGCAGGCGCGCGACGAGGACCTGCCCGCCGCCGCGGTGCCCACCCTGCTCGCCGATTACGACGTGGTGCTGACGCATCGCGACGAGCGGGCCCCGGACTCGTCCTCGCCGCGGGTGACGGCCGAACCGCTGATGCGCGAACCCATCGACCTCATCCTGCCGCCCGGCCATCCGCTCGCCGGACAGGATGCGGTTCGCCCGGACCAGTTGGCGGACGAGAGGTGGATCAGTGTGCGCGGCGGTTTCCCCGTCGACGACGTGCTGATGTCGGTGGCCGCCGCGACCGGGGTGCAGCCGCATGTGGTGATGCGCATCAACGACTTCCGGGTCATCGAGGAACTCGTCGCCGGCGGTCACGGCGTGGCCCTGCTGGCCCGCCATGCGGTGACGAGCCGCACGGTGGTGCAGCTGCCGCTCGCCGGGGTGCGCGCGGCCCGGATCTACGAACTGGCCCGGCGGCCCGCAGCCGACGACGTTCCCGCGGTGGCCACGGTGCTGCAGGCGTTCCGGGACGTCGCGGCACGGGTGCGGGACTGACCCCCGACAGCACGAAGGCCCGCACCGGGGCGGGCCTTCGACGGTGACGGTGCGGGGTCAGGCCAGCGCCTTGGCTTTCAGCGTCTCGTACTCCTGCTGAGTGATGGTGCCTGCATCGAGCAGTGCCTTCGCGTCCGCGATCTGCTCGGCCGAGGACTTGCCCGCGACGGAACGGATGTAGCTGTCCTGCGCCTGCTTCACCTCCTGCGCGGCCGCCATCGACCGCTGGGCCATGCCGTCGCTCTTGACGATGAGATACACGAGCGCGGTCAGCAGCGGGATGAAGAACAGGAAGATGATCCAGATGGCCTTCGCCCAGCCCGACGTCTTATGGTCGCGGAACAGGTCGGTGATGATGGAGAACAACAGGATCAGGTAGGCCACGAAGCCGAAGGTGACGATGATCACCCAGAGAAAGTCCCAGAAAGAGTCCATTGCAGCGCTCCATTCACAGTCGAATTCACTCTGCGCTGACTATCGCACCGGGCCGGGGCACCCGCGTCATCCGAAACAGGTGAAATGCGGCCGGTGCGGACTCCCCGCCCGCGGTGGCGGAAACGCCGAACGGCCGCGACACCGGTAGGTGCCGCGGCCGTTCGGGTGGGGACTACTTGCCTGCTTCGACCGCCCGGCGCATGCCGCGCTCGACCGCACCGATGATGTACGGACGCAGTTCGACGGCCGGGATGACGGCGTCGACGGAGCCGACCCGCTGTGCCCGCTGGATGTTGTGCACAGCCTCGAACTCGGCCGCGACCTCACCGAGCTTCTCGTTGCGCACCGCAGCCTGCTGGGCCGCCAGCTCCACCCGCAGGTGAGCCTGCTGGGCGTCGTTCTGGGCGCCCGCCAGGTTGGCTTCGAGCTCCCGGATCGACGGGTCGGCGGCCACCCGAGAGTTGACCTCGCGGGTGAACACCACGGCCGCGGCGGGGGCACCACCGAGGACCGAGGCGAACGAACCCTCGACCGCCAGCACCTCCATGTTGTCGTTCAGTGCTCCGGAGAACACCACGAACGCGCCACCGTGGTAGCGGGAGACGACGCAGAACACGATCGGGCCGTCGAAATTGACGATGGCGCGGCCGATCTCGGCGCCGTACTCGAGCTGGATGTGCCGCAGCGAGTCCGGGGAACCGTCGAAGCCGGACAGGTTGGCCAGCACGACGAGCGGACGGCTGCCGCTGGCGGCGTTGATCGCCCGGGCCGTCTTCTTCGACGACTGCGGGAACAGCGTTCCCGCAGTCCACTGGTCGGGACCGTTGGCCGGCGACCATCCCTTACGGGCGATGGCCCGCGACTCGATGCCGATGACGCTCACCGGGTAACCGCCGAGGTGTGCGTCGAACACGACGGACGTGTCGGCGTCCGCCATGTCGGCCCACCGCTCCAGCACCGCGTGGTCCTGGTCGACGAGCGAACGCATCACCGTGCGAATGTCGAACGGCTTCTTGCGTTCCGGGTTCGTCTCCGCGGAGAAGATGTCGCCGACCGTGGTGAAGTCGCTGGACGGGTGGATGTGCGGGAAGGACCGCACGTCGCGCCCGATCGGGTCGCTGGTCTGCGCTCGGCGCGGGAAGCGTTCTCCGGCAACGACGTACGCGTGGTCGTAGTGTGCGAACAGGATCTCGCACGCGGCGGGCAGGTTCGGCGCCCAGTACTGCGCCTCACCGTTCGGGCCCATCACGCGGTCGTAACCACCGATGCCGAAGTTGTCCTCGGCCGAGACGCCACCCGAGTAGTCGAGCGAGTTCTTACCGGTGAGCACCATGGCACTGTCCGGCGTCATGACGAGGATGCCCTTGGTGTGCATCAGCATCGTGGCTTCGGCGTTCCAGTACGGCTGCGCGCCGACGTTGATGCCGGCCACGATCACGTTGACCTCGCCACCGTTCTGCGTGAACGTGATGAGGCGACGCAGGCCGCGGGACACCCAGTCCATGTTCTCGGTGCCACTGTCCATGGAGATCGTCGCGCCGGACGACAGCGCGAACCACTCGACCGGGACACCCAGCTTCTCGGCCAGGTCGACACCGGCGACGAGGCGGGCGCACTCGGCTTCCGCGACGGTGCCCAGTGCCTTCGTCGGGTCACCGAAGAGCGCGACGCGGGTCATTCCCTCGGGATGCCGGTCGGTGCGGGCGGTGACCAGACCGACGACGAGGCCGGCCTTGTTCTGACCGTACGGACGCTCGACGGGAACCAGCTGGCCCGTCTCGTCCAGGTCGTGCTCGACGAAGCTGCCGTCGCGGCCGGTGAGCAGCGGGATCAGCTCGTACGGGTAGACGGTGCCGCGGGCACGTGAGCTGCGGACCTTCTGCGTGTACGCGTCGAGCGGCTGCAGCGGCTCGGTCGGCGGCTCGGTGACCTTGACGACCACGCCGGCACCGGTGCGGTAGGAGAAGCGCAGAGCCTTCTCCCGCGACTCCGTGCCGGGCTCGCCCTGGAGCCGGGCGATCACGGTGATCTCCTCGAGTCCGGCGCCCGCGGTGAGCGGTGCCGCGACCCGGGCGAACGCCTCGAGGTCCTCGACCGGGACGTCGATCTTCGGCCACACGTACAGCACGACGCGGTTGGCGTCGAGCTTGCGCTTGCTGCCGCGCGTGGCCTGCGCCCGGCGGATGCCGTCGAGGCACGACTGCAGCACGCGTTCCGCAGCGGGAACACCGATGACCTGGCCGTCCTCGTTGCGCACCGGCGTGATGTCGCGGATCTCGGCGAGCGCGATGAGGCGTTCGTCGGTGGGGTTGTCGCGCGAGACCAGGTTGAACAGGAACGTGTCGGCGACCGCGGGGAGGCGGGTGCCGTCGAAGTTCTTCAGGCGCCACAGGTCGAGTCGCTGGCCGGTGAGCGGGTGCATGTCCCGGATCAGCGTCTCTTCCGCCAGGACACCTGCGTCGTCCGGGCGGTACGTGAACTTGCGGACGTCCATGTCGGTTCCGCCGAAGACGGACACCGTGACCCGGCGGCAGGTCGCGGCCAGCGGCAGCGCCGACAGCGCCTTCCGCAGGTCCTCGGACATCGTGTTCGGGTCGGCGGGCGGTGCGGTCCACGACAGGTAGAGGTCGAGGACGAGGTTGTCGGGGTTCTCCGCGGCGACGGCACCGATCTCGTCGAGCGCACCGGGCAGTTCGGCGTACTCGGCGACGGCCGACACCAGGTTGAGGCGCTCGCCGAGCAGATCGAAGTTGCCGGTGACGAAACGCCGTCCGTTGCGGTCGAAGGACGTGACGTCCTCGAGCGTGCGGATGTCGTAGTAGCGACGGGTGACCACCTCGAGCAGCGGCCCGACGGTCGTGCTCTTGCGTGCGATCCGCTGCCCGAGGAGCTCGGTCAGCGACTGCGGGGTGGCGACCAGGGCCTCGAGGCGTTCCTGGTAGTCGGCGGCGTCGGGACGCTCGGCGAGGTACTCGAGGCTGCCACGGACACCGTCGTAGACCTGCTCGCGGGCCTTGCGGATCTGCGGCTCGTCGAAGAACCGGAACCGCACGTTGCGGGCGACGTTTCCGATCACCGGGTACCGGACCTGGGTGGCGATGATCAGCCGGTCCAGGACCTCACCGAGTCCGCTGGGTGCGCGGCCGGGAGCGTTGCCGTCGTTCAGCCACCGATCGAGCAGGGCGGCGATGACGGGAACCTGGTTGTCCATGCGCTGCTGCGCGAGGAACAGACGGTAGACCGCCTCCTCCAGCTCGGCGGTGCGCTCGAGGTCGGTGACGTCGTAGTGACGCAGCGCCCGTGACAGCCGGGTCGTGAACGACTCGGGCAGGCCTTCGAGCTCGACGTCGAGGGTGTGGAGGTAGGTGTGGAAGTGCTCGCGCGGGCTGTGGACGCGCTCGTCACCGTCCTCCTCGGCGGCGGTCGGACGGTTACGTCCGATCTCGCAGATATCCGCGAACGTGTTCAGTAGAGCGAGCTCTGCCTGCACGAGATCCGGGTCGCCCGCGATCTCGGCGCGCAGCTTCTCGTAATCGGCGAGGAGCACTCCGGCGCGCTTCGCGCTGACGTCGTAACCGGTGAGCAGTGCGGCGAGTGCGTCGATCTGCTCGAGGGCGTCGGCCCGGGTGTTCCCGTGCGAAGCGGGGGCACCGAGATCGAACTGGACGCGAGGCGACTTCGGAGCGGTGGACTCCTCGGAACTCTCCTCGACGCGCAGCAGTGCCGTTCCGGCGTCGACCTGGGAGTTGACCATGGCGAGAACTTCCCGCACCCGGCCTGCGACGGGAGCGCGGACCGCGGTCTCCATCTTCATGCTCTCGAGGACGACCAGCGTGGCGCCGACCTCGACCTCGTCGCCGACGGACACGGGCACCGCGACCACGACTGCGGGAGCCGGTGCGCGGACGACGCCGGCCTCGTCCTGGCTGATCTGGTGGCTGATGCCGTCGACCTCGACGAGGTACTGGGCGCGGCCTGCGACCGAGACGACGTGGTGGCGGCGGTCGCCGATCACCAGGCGGCTCTCGAACTCGCTGAGCCGGTCGACCTCGACCTCGGTCTCGGGGGCGTCCCCGTCGACGCGGTAGCTGTGGGCGCCGACCTGCGTGACGGTGAGTCCGTAGGCCTGGCCCTGGTAGCTGAGCTCCACCTTGCGGCCGATGGCGTGGCCGGCGCGGGGCCGTCCACCCCGAGCGGACGACAGGAACGCCTCACGCTCGAGCTTCTCCTCGGCGTCGTAGACGTCGATGGCGGCGGCGATCAGGGCGACATCCGCGGTCCGGGACGGGACGTTGGACGTGCCTGCGTCGGTGCGGTCCAGCCAGCCGGTGTCCGCGGACGCCGAGATGACCTCTTCGCGGTCCAGCAGGTCCAGCAGGAACGACTTGGTGGTGGTGCCGCCCTGCAGCACGACCGTGGTCTCGCGGAGAGCGGTGCGCAGACGCGCGAGCGCCTCGGAGCGGTCGCGACCCCAGGCGATGACCTTGGCGACCATCGAGTCGTAGTCGGGCGGGATGACGTCGCCCTGGGCGATGCCGGTGTCGACGCGGAGACCGCTGCCGAGCGGGAACTTGAGCAGCTGCACGGCGCCGGGCGCGGGAGCGAAGCCGTTGGCGGCGTCCTCCGCGTTCAGGCGGGCCTCGACGGCGTGACCGAACTCGGGCGGGCAGTCGCCGACCAGCGGCTCACCGCTCGCGACGAGGATCTGCAGCTTCACCAGGTCGATGCCGGTGGTGGCCTCGGTGATGGGGTGCTCGACCTGCAGGCGGGTGTTGACCTCGAGGAATGTGAACGTCTTCTGCTCGGGCTGGTACAGGTACTCGACCGTGCCGGCGCCGCGGTAGCCGGCGGCGCGCACGAGCTCTGCGGAGACGGTGCGCAGGTGGTTCGACTGCTCGGCGGTGAGGAGCGGCGAGCTGGACTCCTCGATGACCTTCTGGTTCTTGCGCTGGATGGAGCAGTCGCGCACACCGGGAGCCCAGACGTTGCCGAAGTTGTCGGCAATCACCTGTACCTCGACGTGGCGTGCGTCGGTGACCAGCCGTTCGATGAACACGACGGGGTCGCCGAAGGACCGCTGGGCCTCACCCTGGGTGCGTTCGAGCGCGAGTTCGAGTTCGTCCTCCGACCACACCTTGCGGATACCGCGGCCACCACCACCGGAGCGGGCCTTGATGATGAGCGGGTAGCCGATGGCCTGGGCGTGACGGCGGGCGTCGGCGCGGGTGGCGACGGGGCCGCCGCTCCACGGCGCGACCGGGACCTCCACCTTCTCGGCGAGGAGTTTGGCCTCGACCTTGTCGCCCAGCAGGCGCATCGATTCGGCAGGCGGGCCGATGAACGTGATGCCGAGCTGCTCGCAGACCTCGACGAACGCGGGATCCTCGGCGACGAAGCCCCAGCCGACCCACACGGCGTCGGCCTTGCTCTCGCGCAGCGCGCGGGCCAACTCGGCGTGATCGAGGTAGGCGGTGCCGGTCTTGACTGTGCGCAAGCACACACCTTCGTCGGCCTGCCGAACGAACATCGCGCGGCGTTCTGCCTCCGTGTGGAGTGCGATCGTGCGGATGCCGTAGTTGTGCTCGGCGTTCAGTTCGCGCACCGCACGAATCAGGCGGACCGCCGCTTCGCCGCGGTTGACTATCGCTATTCGCTTGAACATCTGTTATCGCTCCGTTTCCGTAAAACTCATTGATCCGCAGAGTGTTTCGATGGCCAAGGCCATGTCCGCCGAGGACTGGGTGCCGCCTTCGCGGACACGTGCACCCCTGCACAACCCACTTGACTACCTCCAGGGGCGCCCCGAACGCGATCGTCGGACCTGCGCCATTGCGGGACCGATGCTCGGGGAATGCGAGCATAACGTCGAAAATTTGTACCCGCGCGTAACTTCTGCGAGGCCCCGATCTGCTTGTCAAGCGTTCAAGGACTTGCGTGTCGACGCTACGAGGGAGTAATGCGGCCGGAATTCCGCCGAACTGGGCGTCCTCCGGAGAGGTATCTGCAACCCATTGTCACAGAGTCGTTTTCGTCCGGTTCCTCGAGAAGCTCTCGGGGAAGGGAACTTTCACGCAGAAGTTACTGGCGGTTCACCTGCGGATCGGCACCCGCCGGTTCGGTCGCGTGCGCCACCGCGCCCCGCACACCGACGTGTGCCTCGCGGTGCATCCGGTCGACCATGTGCGGATAGTGCAGTTCGAACGCGGGCCGCTCGGAGCGGATGCGCGGCAGCTCGGTGAAGTTGTGCCGCGGCGGCGGGCACGTCGTCGCCCACTCCAGGGAGTTGCCGAACCCCCACGGATCGTCCACCGTGACCACCTCGCCGTAGCGGTAGCTCTTGAAGACGTTCCAGACGAACGGCACGGTCGACGCGCCCAGGACGAACGCGAACACCGTGGAGACCGAGTTGAGGACGGTGAAGCCGTCCGAGGGCAGGTAGTCGGCGTAGCGGCGCGGCATCCCCTCGGCGCCGAGCCAGTGCTGGACGAGGAACGTGCCGTGGAAACCGGTGAACGTGGTCCAGAAGTGCCATTTGCCGAGACGCTCGTCGAGCATGCGGCCCGTCATCTTCGGGAACCAGAAGTAGATGCCCGCGTACGTGGCGAAGACGATCGTCCCGAACAGCACGTAATGGAAGTGGGCGATCACGAAGTAGCTGTCGGTGACGTGGAAGTCCAGCGGCGGGCTCGCGAGGATGACACCGGTGAGGCCGCCGAAGATGAACGTGATGAGGAAGCCGAGCGAGAACAGCATGGGGGTCTCGAACGTCAGCTGCCCCTTCCACATGGTGCCGATCCAGTTGAAGATCTTCACCCCGGTGGGCACCGCGATCAGGAACGTCATGAAGGAGAAGAACGGCAGCAGCACCGCGCCCGTCGCGTACATGTGGTGCGCCCACACGGCGATCGAGAGGGCCGCGATGGCGATCGTCGCGTAGACGAGCCCGCTGTATCCGAAGAGCGGCTTGCGGCTGAAGACCGGGAAGATCTCCGACACGATGCCGAAGAACGGCAACGCGACGATGTACACCTCCGGATGGCCGAAGAACCAGAACAGGTGCTGCCACAGCAGCACGCCGCCGGTGGCCGGGTCGTACAGATTGCCGCCCAGATGGCGGTCGACGAACAGCCCCATCAGCGCTGCGGTGAGGATCGGGAACGCCACCAGGATCAGGATGCTGGTGATGAAGATGTTCCACGTGAAGATCGGCATCCGGAACATGATCATGCCCGGGGCTCGCAGGCAGATGACGGTCGTGATCATGTTGACCCCGCCGAGGATGGTGCCGAGACCGGACAGCGCCAGCCCCATGATCCACAGATCGGCGCCGACGCCCGGCGCATGCAGCGCGCTCGTCAGCGGCGAGTACGCCGTCCAGCCGAAGTCCGCGGCGCCACCCGGGGTGATGAAACCCGCGATCGCGATGGTGCCGCCGAACAGGAACGCCCAGTAACTGAACGCGTTGAGACGGGGGAACGCGACGTCGGGGGCGCCGATCTGCAGCGGCAGGATGTAGTTGGCGAACCCGAACACGATCGGCGTCGCGTACAGCAGCAGCATGATCGTGCCGTGCATCGTGAACAGCTGGTTGTACTGCTCGTTCGACAGGAACTGCAGACCCGGAACGGCGAGCTCGCCGCGGATCAGCAGCGCCATCAGACCGCCGGCCATGAAGAAGACGAACGACGTGATCAGGTACAGAATCCCCAGATCCTTGGGATCCGTCGTCGTGATCATCTTGTAGAAGAAGCTGCCCTTGGGGCGGCGCCGGGCCGGATACGGACGGACCGGAAGATGCTGTTGAAATGCCAGATTCACGACGCCCCCCGAAGGGTCCGAGGCGGTTCGGGTCCGGTGTGGACTCCGTTACCAGGGTAGTCACCCGAAGCCCGGAGGGAGCCGCTTTCCGTGGCCGGAAACGACGCTGCCGCAGGTGCGCGTGGTGCGCGCCTGCGGCAGCGAGGGTCGGGAAGCGGTCAGTGCGCCCGGTTGACCGCCGAGACGACGGCGCGCAGCGACGCGGTGGTGATCGACGTCGCGATGCCGACACCCCAGACCACGGTGTTCCGTCCGTCGGGAGCGGTCACCGCGCACTCGACGTACGCGGCCGCCTGGGCGTCGTCACCGGCCGACATGGCGTGCTCGGAGTAGTCGAGCACACGCACGTCGAAGTCGATGGTGGCGAGCGCGTCGACGAACGCGGCGAGCGGGCCGTTGCCCGAACCCGAGATCTCGTGCTCCTTGCCGTCGACCTTCACGGTCGCGGTGATGGAGTCGGTGCCGCCGTCCTCCTCGGACGCCGTGACCTTCTGCTTCATCCGCTCGAGCGGCGTGATCGGAGCCAGGTACTCCTCGTGGAAGACGTCCCACATCTCCTTGGGCGACACCTCGCCGCCCTCGCCGTCGGTGATCCGCTGGACGGCCTGCGAGAACTCGATCTGCAGGCGACGCGGCAGCACCAGCCCGTGATCGGCCTTCATGATGTACGCGACGCCGCCCTTGCCGGACTGCGAGTTGACGCGGATCACGGCCTCGTAGGTGCGGCCCACGTCCTTGGGGTCGATCGGCAGGTAGGGAACCGCCCACAGGATGTCGTCGACGTCCGCGTCCTGCGAGTCGGCGTCGAACTTCATGGCGTCGAGACCCTTGTTGATCGCGTCCTGGTGGCTGCCCGAGAACGCGGTGTACACGAGGTCGCCGCCGTACGGGTGACGCTCGTGGACGGGCAGCTGGTTGCAGTACTCGACGGTGCGGCGGATCTCGTCGATGTTCGAGAAGTCGATCTGCGGGTCGACGCCCCGGGTGAACATGTTGAGGCCGAGCGTGACCAGGCAGACGTTGCCGGTGCGCTCACCGTTGCCGAACAGGCAGCCCTCGATGCGGTCGGCACCTGCCTGGTAGCCCAGCTCCGCGGCGGCCACGCCGGTGCCGCGGTCGTTGTGGGGGTGCAGCGACAGGATGACCGAGTCGCGGCGGGCCAGGTTGCGGTGCATCCACTCGATGGAGTCGGCGTACACGTTGGGCGTCGCCATCTCGACGGTGGCGGGCAGGTTCAGGATCACCGGGTTCTCCGGCGTCGGCTGCAGCACCTCGGTGACGGCGTCGCACACCTCCTTGGCGTACTCGAGTTCCGTGCCGGTGTACGACTCGGGGGAGTACTCCCAGCGCCATTGCGTGTCGGGGTACTTCTTCGCCTCTTCGAGGGCCAGGGCCGCCGCGTCGGTCGCGATCTTCTTGATCACGTCGCGCTCGGCCTTGAACACCACCCGGCGCTGCAGGATGGACGTCGAGTTGTAGAAGTGGACGATCACCTTGTTCGCGCCCTCACAGGCCTCGAACGTGCGCTTGATCAGTTCCGGCCGGGACTGCGTGAGCACCTGGATGGTGACGTCGTCCGGAATCGCTCCGTCTTCGATGATCTCGCGGACGAAGTCGAAGTCCGTCTGGCTCGCCGACGGGAAGCCGACCTCGATCTCCTTGTAGCCCATCCGCACCAGCAGTTCGAACATGCGGCGCTTGCGGGCGGGGCTCATCGGGTCGATCAGCGCCTGGTTGCCGTCACGGAGGTCGACCGCGCACCACTGCGGCGCACGGTCGATGATCTTGTCGGGCCACGAGCGGTCCGGCAGCGACACCGGCTCCACTTCTTCGGAGAAGGAGCGGTAGCGGAACGTCGGCATCGACGAATTCTTCTGCGTGTTCCACTCCGGCTGATCGGAGGGAGCAGGCTTGGAAGGCGGCGTGATGGTGCGCGTTCCGGAGGTAAAGGCGTCAGCGGGGGACATGGGATTGATCTCCAGGTTCGATGTGGACTTTCTGAGTCCAACGGCTGTGTCGACCGGCGCACGAGAAACCCCGCGACGGGAAGCCAGTCTGGATCAGACCCCGTCGCGGCAACCAAGGAGGAGTGCGCGCTGCATACTCAGCACTGTACTCCGGGCACCATCGTTCGCGTGCCGGGGTTCGAAGTCCGAGTGAGGAGACAGCGGTGGGCCGCAGCGCGACGGTGGTAACACCGCTGGTGGCCGCACTTTTTGCGGCACTGCTCGCGTCGTGCGCCGGGGTGGTCGAGGGGGCGCCGAGCGTCGCCGGCGTCGGCGAGCCGATCTACGGCCTGCCCGTGAGCGACCACAGCCGCGTCGAGTTGGCCGTCGCCGCCGCGGCCCGCGACATCGCGCCGTGCGGACTGCTCGACCAAAATCTCGTCGCCTCGCTCGGGCAGGTCACTGCATTCGGGCCCGTCGGCGATCTGTCCACCTGCCACGCCGAGTTGGTGCCTCCCCGCGGCACACCCGCCAACCCCGTCTGGGTCGAGGTGACGGTGGGCGAACGCGAACCCACGGAAGACACCGGTGCCGGCGAGGTGACGTCGGGAATCGAGGTGCGTCCCGCGGTCGGCGCGCTCCCCGGCACGTGCACCCTCTACTTCTCGCTGCCGCCGGTTCCGGGAGTGCCGGACGACGACACCGCCCCGGGGCGGTGGGGGCACGTGTCGTATCTCGACGGGGCAGGCGGAACGGGTGACTCCGCCGGCGGCGACGACTGCGCGGAGGCCCGCACGGTCCTCGGATCGGTCGCCGGCAGGCTGCGCACCCCGGTGCCGGTGCGTTCGGATATTCCTCTCGCGCAGCAGGATCCGTGCCGGGCGGTCGAGAAGATGTCCGGACGGGGCGTCGAGACGTTCTCTCCGGGTAGCCGTCCCTACGAATGTCTCCTGACGCTCCGCGGCGGCGACGCGGCGTCCGTGCAACTGGCGCTGTCGCCCGAACCGTCGCAGACCGGCGGCCCCGAAGCGGTCGAACTCGACGGCAAGACGTTCACGTACTTCCGGGACGCACTCGAATGTCACTACTACTTCTACCCGGGTGCGGTGTTCGACACGAACCTGCCGTCGAGTCCGGTGAGCGAACGGGACAAGCGCAGCAATCGGCTGACCGCGTCCGTGGCGGCGTCCGCGCCTAGCTGCGACGACGCGGAAACGCTGGTGCTCGCCGCAGCCGAAATGTTCGACTACTGACATGAACACACAGGTCGATGTCGCCCGGGCCTACCTGGACGCGTTGCTCAGCCACGACGGCAACACGGTGCCCATCGAGCCGCGGGCCGTGCGGTACGAGGTGGGGCTGAAGACGGCGTTCTCCGGAAATCACCTGCGCCGAAGCCTGTCCGGCGGCCCCCAGTACCGGGTGATCCGGGCGATCCGCGACTGTGTGTGGACGGTCGACGGCGACGACGTCACCGTCGACTACCTCCTCGACGCCGGACTGTTCGGCCGCACCCTCGTGACGGTCCGGGTGGTCGAGACGTTCCGGATCCCGCAGGACGACCTACGGATCCACCGCATCGACGCGAAGATCCGGCGCCCCTGAGTGGGGCGCCGAATCGTCTGTCGCGCATTACCTTCCGCACGTGAGTGGCATTGTGTGCCCCGCCACGCTTTGCCACTCACATGGGGTCAGTCGAGCGTTTCGTGCGCCGCGGGAACGGAACCCAGGCGGCCGGCCTGGAAGTCCTCGAACGCCTGCAGTACCTCGGCCTTGGTGTTCATGACGAACGGTCCGGCCATCGCGACGGGCTCGCGGATCGGCTTGCCGCCGAGGAGGAACACCTCGAAGGACTTGGTCCGCGAATCCTGTGTGTCAGCCGCGGCGATCGTGAGGGTGTCACCGCGTCCGTAGACGGCCGTCTGGCCCATGCGGATCGGACGACGTTCCGAACCGACGAGCCCCTCGCCCGCGAGGACGTAGGCGAGCGCGTTGAACTCGGGGTTCCACGGCAGCGTCAGACTCGCACCCGGTGCGATCGTCGCGTGGACGAGGCTGATCGGCGTGTACGTGGACCCGGGGCCGTGGTGTCCGTCCACGTCACCGGCGATCACCCGAACGAGAGCGCCGCCGTCGGACGAGGACAGCAGGGCCACCTTCTGGCCGGTGATGTCCTGGTAGCGGGGCGCGGCCATCTTGTTGTCGCGCGGCAGGTTCACCCACAACTGGACGCCGTGGAACAGGCCACCGCTCATCACCAGGTGCTCGGGCGGGGTCTCGATGTGCAGGATGCCGCCGCCCGCGGTCATCCACTGGGTGTCGCCGCCACCGATGGTGCCGCCGCCGCCGTTGGAATCCTGGTGCTCCATGATGCCGTCGATCATGTAGGTGACGGTCTCGAAGCCGCGGTGCGGATGCCACGGGGTGCCCTTGGGTTCCCCGGGTGCGTAGTCGACCTCGCCCATCTGGTCCATGTGGATGAACGGGTCGAGGGCCGTCAGGTCGATGCCGGCGAACGCGCGGCGAACCGGGAAGCCTTCGCCCTCGTAGCCGACGGGTGCGGTGGTGAGCGAACGGACCGGGCGGTCGACGGCGCCGGGAGCGGGTGCGTCGATACGCGGCAGGGCAAGGATGTTGTCGACCGTCACGGCAGGCATGGGGTGTCTCCTCGTACTCAGGTAATTGATTGTTCAACTACTTCATAGTGTGTAACACCCGCTGCGTCCAGGTATTCCCACAGGGCGGCTCCGCCGCCCGTGCGCCTTTTTGGTAGCTGCAACAACCAGAAAGGCGCACGGGCGCGAAGCGCCTACTACTAGTTGAGGACGTTCTCGTGATCGGGGCAGTACCGCGTGATCGCGCCGATGATGTACGGGTAGACGCCGTCGTTGGTGAGCATCGGCGTCCACTCCTCACGCACCTGATCGAGGGGCTTGCCTGCGTCGAGGGCGGTGCAGATCTCACCGGCCTGATGGACCGCGAGGTCGTCGTCGGTGACGGTCTGGTTGTTCGCGCGCAGGTAGGCCAGGTAGTCGGCGGCCGTCTGCGGGTCGTCGGCGACCGAGAACACGCGGCTGCCGGGGGCGGTGGCGGCGGTCGTCCTCGCCGCCACGGAAGCCGAGGCGGACGTCGTCTCGGAGGCGGCGGTGTCGCTGTCGCCACCGCAGGCGGTGAGGATTGCCGCGGAGCAGACGGTGAGGGCGGTCAGAGCAAGGGTGCGGCGCATGGGGCGTGTGATTCCTTTCGAGGCCTGTGACGGCGACGATCGTATCGCCTGCGGGGCCGGTGTTCCCGGCGGCGATCACCCGCACTGTTTCGGGTCAGAGACCGCGATCGATGAGGTCGAGGATCTCCTCACTCGTCGCGGCGTGAATCTTGTCGACCGCGGCCGCATGCGCGTCGTCGGACGTGCCGACCTCGGCCAACAGGCTTCCGAGGCGCTGCGCGATGGCCGACCGTGCCTCGCTGTCCTCGCCGAGTTCGGCGATCGTCGCGCGCAGCCGGTCGACGTCGGCGAGAGCAACGGACATCGGATCCGGGACGAGTTCCGAGCGCAGGAACTCGGCGACCGCGCGCGGACTCGGGTGGTCGAACACCATGGTCGGCGGCAACCGCAGCCCCGTGGCGGCACCGAGATGGTTGCGGAGCGCAACCGCCGCCAGTGAATCGAAGCCGAGTTCCTTGAACGCCTGGTCGGGGTCCACCGAGTCCGACGCGTCGTAGCCGAGCACCGTGGCGGCTCCGCTCCGCACCAGATCGAGCATCAGGTGCCGCTGTTCGGGGATCGACCGGTCGGCGAGGCGCTGCGCCCAATCCGAGGGTCCGGACCCGCTCGCACCGGTCACGACCGCGTCCGACCCTGCGGCGTGCGGGCGCGATTCCCGGATCAGGCCACGCAGCGGGGCGGGAACGTACGGTGCGGCCGAACCGGAGTGGTCGAACCGTGCGGCCGCGACCGTGGGTGCACCGGCGGCCAGAGCGCTGTCGAAGAGGGCCAGGCCGTCGGCCGCGGGCATCGGAATCATTCCGCTGAGGCGGGCTCGGGCGAGGTCGATCGCGCCGAGGTTGTCGGTCATGGCGCTGGGTGTCGCCCACATGCCCCACGCGATCGAGAGCCCGGGCAGCCCGAGGGCGTGGCGGTGATGGGCGAGGGCGTCGAGGAACATGTTCGCGGCCGCGTAGTTCGCCTGCCCGGGAGCCCCGAGGATGCCGGCGAGCGAAGAGAACATGACGAACGCCCGCACGTTGCTGTCCGCGGTCAGCCGGTGCAGGTTCCAGGCCGCATCGACCTTCGGTCGCAGGACCGCGTCGAGCCGCTCGGGGGTGAGCGACGCGAGGGTGCCGTCGTCGATCACGCCGGCGGCGTGGATCACCGCCGTGAGCGGGTGTTCGGGCGGTATCCCGGCCAGCAGCGCGGCGACCCCCGACTCGTCCGCGGTGTCGCAGGCAACGATGCTCACCTCGGCACCCAGACCGCGCAGTTCGCTGCGCAGTCGGTCGCTGCCCTCGGCGTCGGGTCCGTGCCGGCTGGTCAGCAGCACGTGCCGTGCCCCGTGCTCGGTCACCAGGTGCCGGGCTACGAGAGATCCCACCGTGCCGGTGCCGCCGGTGACCAGAACGGTGCCGTCGGGATCGAACGGTGTCGGTTCGTCGACGGCGGGCATGCGCCGCAACCGAGGTGCGCGCAAGGTGCCGTTCCGGGCCGCCAATTGCGGTTCCCCGCTCGCCAGTGCCGACGTGATCGCGGCCTCGGCGTCCGATGCGTCGTCCAGGTCGATCAGTACGAACCGGTCCGGGTTCTCGTTCTGTGCGGAGCCGACGAGACCCCACACCGACGCGGCCGCGAGGTCGGGACGAGCGTCGTGGTCCTGCCCGTCGTCGGTCACCATGGCGTTGCGTGTCACGATCACGAGCGGGTTGTCGGCGACCGCGTCGTCGTCGAGCCACTCCTGGAGCAGTCGCAGTACCCGCGCGCACAGGTCGTGGGTCGCGTCCGGACCGTGGTCGCCCTCGGTCGCACACCCGACCAGCACCGTCCACGGACGCAGGTCGTCGTCGTCCGGCCTGGACTCCATCGCGGTGCGCAGCGCCTCCAGGTCGGGATAGCGCGGGAACGTCGAACCGACACCCGGGTCGCCGAACCCCTCGGCGCCGAGAACCACCGCCGGACCGGGGGGCCGTTCGGACGTGGCCACCTCCACCGGGATCCAGGCGGCCCGGTGCAGTCGCAGGGCCGCCGACCGGCCTGCGTCCTGTCCGTCGCCCGTCCTCTGCGTCACCCGCAGCGCGTCGACGGTCAGCACCGGCTCGCCCGCGGGGTCGACGGCGGCAACGCGGTACCGTCCGTCCTCGCCGGCGGTGAACCGGGCGGTCATCGCCTCTGCGCCGACGGTGTGCAGACGGATCCCAGACCAGGTCAGCGGCCAGCCGTCCCACCCGAGGAGGGGTTCGATCGCCGCCTGCAGCAGTTCCGGATGGATGCCGAAACCACTCGTGTCGGTGCCGTCGTCGAGGCGCACCTCGGTCTCGGTGTCGCCCGGGTCCTGCTGCGGCACACCGGCGGCAGGGCCGACGACGTCGTCGATCGTCGCCGAAGCGTTCCGGACCCAGCTGTCCGGGCCGTCGGTGTCACCCGACTTCGACGAGATCGTGACGGTGCGAGCGCCGTCGGTGCCGGGCGGCGACACCAGCACGCGAATCGAGGCCAGTCCCGACGGCGGGAGGACGAGCGGGTGGTGCAGGGTGAGTTCGTCGATGTGGTCGAGACCGACGTGGTGGGCCGCGTGCAGGGCGAGTTCGACCGGCACGGCAGGCAACAGCGTCTTCGCTTCGACGGTCGACGGCTGGTCGCCGTCGTCGATCGTCGGTGGCACGAGCCATGGATCCCGGTGCAGGGACAGCTGTCCGGTGAACAGGGTCGCGTCGTCGTCGAGGGTCACCGCGGCACCGAGCAGCGGATGATCGGCCGGGGTCAGACCCAGTTCGGTCGGGTCGCCGGTATGTCGGGTGGACGCCGTCGGCCAGTAGGAGCGGCGTTGGAATGCGTAGGTGGGCAGGGCCACCCGGCGGCGACCGGGCAGCACCCGATCCCAGTCGATGGTGGCGCCCTGCACGTAGGCGGCGGCGACCGCCTCGATGATCCCGTGTGCCTCGTCTCCGCGTCCGGGCAGCGTGGCGATCGTGTTCGGGACGACCTCGGCGGCGAGCGCCGCCAGAGCCGCGCCGGGACCGACTTCGACGAGGCGGGTGACGCCGAGTTCGTCGAGGGCGCAGACGCCGTCGTGGAAACGCACCGCGTGCCGGATGTGCCGGGTCCAATAGTCCGGGGACACGAGTTCCTCGGCGGTGGCGACGCGCCCGGTGACGTTGGAGACGACCGGAATCGTCGGCGGCTGCGCCGTCAGCCTCGACACGACGGCGGCGAACTGGTCGAGGATGGGGTCCATCAGGGTCGAATGGAAGGCCCGCTCGACCCGCAGGCTCGTGGTCTTCAGACCGGCGGCGGACAATTCGGAGGCGACGGCCTGCACGTCGCGTTCGGCGCCGGCGAGAACGACGGATTCGGCGCCGTTGACGGCCGCGAGATCGACGCGGCCGTCGATCCGCGGGAGGATGTCCTCCTCGCGGGCCCGTACGGCGATCATCAGACCCGGTTTGGTCGACTGCATCAACCGCCCACGGTCACCCACCAGAGCGGCGGCATCGGGCAGGCTGAACACCCCCGCGACGTGTGCCGCGGTGATCTCGCCGATCGAATGGCCGATCAGGTAGTCGGGGGTGATGCCCCAGTCCCGCAGCAGCCGATAGAGCGCGACCTCGATGGCGAACAGTGCCGGTTGGGTGTATTCGGTGCTGTCGAGCTTCGCACCGCCGCCGTCGGACTCGTCCCAGATCACTTGCCGTACCGGGGTTTCCACGTGCTCGTCGAGTGCGGAGCAGACCTCGTCCAGTGCCCTCGCGAACACCGGGTACGCCTCGTAGAGGCCGCGGCCCATCCCGATGCGCTGCGCACCCTGGCCGGTGAACATGAAGGCCGTCTTGCCGCGGGCGCTCGTGCCGGTGACGACGTTGCCGCCGGGTCGCCCCGTGACGATGCGGGCGAGACCCTCGCGCAGGTCGGCCAGTGTTTCGCCGATCACCGCGGCGCGGTGGGTGAATCCGGATCGGGTGGTGGCCAGTGAGTAGGCGAGGTCGGCCGGATCCGGGAGTTCGGACTCGTCCGTGTCGAGAAACTCCGCCAGCCGGGTGGCCTGCGCCCGCAGCGCGTCCCCGGTCTTTCCGGAGATCACCCAGACCAGCGGCGACGCCGACGGAGAGACCTCCGGCGCCGTGTCCTCGGGCGGCTGTTCGAGGATCATGTGCGAGTTGGTGCCGCTGATACCGAACGACGAGACGGCAGCCCGCCGGGGTCGTCCGGTCTCCGGCCAGGCAACCGATTCGGCGAGCAGCGAGACCTCGCCCGCGGTCCAGTCGACGTGCCGGGTGGGAACGTCGCCGTGCAGGCTCGGGGGCAGCATCCCGTGCCGCATCGCCATCACCATCTTGATCACGCCCGCGACGCCCGCCGCCGCCTGGGAGTGGCCGATGTTCGACTTGACGGAACCGAGCCACAGCGGCCGGCCCTCCCGGCCCTGCCCGTACGCCGCCAGCAGTGCCTGCGCCTCGATCGGGTCGCCGAGCGTGGTGCCGGTGCCGTGTGCCTCCACGGCGTCGATGTCTGTGGGGCCGAGCGCGGCGTCCGCCAGCGCCTGGCGGATGACCCGTTCCTGGGACGGCCCGTTCGGGGCGGTCAATCCGTTGGACGCCCCGTCCTGGTTGACCGCCGATCCGCGGATGATCGCCAGCACCCGGTGGCCGTTGCGCCGGGCGTCGCTGAGCCGCTCCAGCACCACCATTCCCGCGCCCTCGCTGAGCCCGGTGCCGTCGGCCCGGTCGGAGAACGGCTTGCAGCGTCCGTCCGAGGCGAGCCCGCGCTGGCGGCTGAACTCGATCAGCACACCGGGTGTGGCCATCACCGTCGCCCCGCCGGCCAGCGCCAGCGCGCATTCCCCGTCGCGGAGGGCCCGCGCCGCCAGATGCATGGCCACCAGCGACGACGAGCAGGCGGTGTCCACGGTGACCGCGGGACCGGTGAAGCCGAGGGAGTAGGAGATCCGGCCGGACGCCACGCTGTTGCTCGTCCCGGTCATCAGATAGCCCTCGGCGTCGACGTTGCGCTGAGTCATCAGGTGGAAGCCGTAGTCGCCGCCCATCAGCCCGACGTACACGCCGGTGTCGGTGAGGCCGGGCGCGGTCGGCCGGATTCCGGCCTGCTCCAAGGCTTCCCAGGCGCTCTCGAGAAGCAGCCGGTGCTGCGGGTCCATCGCGATCGCCTCGCGCGGGCTGATCCCGAAGAATGCGGCGTCGAATTCGTCTGCGTCGTAGAGGAACCCGCCCTCCTTCATGTACGTGGTGCCGACCCGGTTCGGGTCGGGGTCGTACACCTCGTCGAGATTCCAGCCCCGGTTGTGGGGGTACGCGCCCACGGCGTTGCGGCCGTCGCGGACGAGTCGCCACAGGTCCTCCGGGCAGTACACCTTGCCCGGGTATCGGCAGGCCATTCCCACGATCACGATCGGGTCGTCGTCCCTGCGGGCACGTGTCGGCCCGGCCGGCTGCGGAGCCGCATCGTCGCCGAGCAGGCGCGCCACCAGCTCCTGGGTCAGCGCGTCCGCGGTGGGATGGTCGAACACCACAGTCGCGGCCAGTCGCACACCGGTGGCGGTCGCCAGCTGATTGCGCAGTTGCACCGCGGTCAGCGAGTCGAAACCGAGTTGTTTGAAAGCACGTTCCGGGTCGATCGCCTCCTTGCCTTCGTGACCCAGCACGGCCGCCACGTGGGTGGTGACGATGTCGAGCACACGGCTGTGCCGCTCACCGGGGTCCAGCGCCCGCAACTCCTCGGCCAGTCCGGTCGGGGAATCGGCGGCAGCGGCGCGGCGACGGCGGACGCCGAGCACCCGGCGCAGGATCGGCGGCAGCGACTCACCGTCGGATCGGGAGGCCCTCGTCGAGAGCCGTATCGGCACGATCAACGGACGGTTCACGGCAAGGGCAGCGTCGAACAGGGCCAGACCCGACTCCGGACTGATGGTGTCGATGCCACTGCGCTGTAACCGGTCGAGGTCGGCCGCATTCAGATGGGACGTCATGCCGCTGGGCCGGTCCCACAGTCCCCAGGCCATGGACGTCGCGGGCAGCCCGCGGGAGCGGCGGTGCTGCGCGAGTGCGTCGAGGAAGACATTCGCCGCCGCATAGTTCGCCTGGCCTGCGCCGCCGAGCACACCCGCCGCCGAGGAGAACAGCACGAACGCCGACAAGTCGCGGTCCCGGGTGAGTTCGTGCAGATGCCAGGCACCGTCCACCTTGGGACGAAGGACGGCGTGCAACTGGTCTTCGGTCAGGGTGGCGGCGGTGGCGTCCTCGAGCACCCCGGCGGCGTGGATCACGCCGGACAGGTCGGGAATGCCCGCAAGGAGAGCGGCCACCGCGGCGCGGTCGGCCACGTCGCAGGCGACAGCGTTGACCTCCGCCCCGGACTCGGCGAACTCGGCACGCAGTTCGGCCGCACTCTCGGGATCGAGCGCGTGCCGTCCGGTCAGCAGCAGCCGGCGCACCCCGTGCCGCGCGACGAGGTGGCGGGCGATCAGTCTGCCGATGGTTCCCGTGCCGCCGGTGATCAGGACTGTGCCGTCCGGGCCGAAGATCGCGGGTACCGGTTCGGGTGCCGCCGCAACGGGTGTCACCGCGGCGAGCATGGGCGCCAGCAGTACGCCGTCCCGGATGGCCAGCTGAGGCTCGTTGCAGGCCAGGGCCATGGAGATCAACGAAGGGTCACCGGCGTGTGCGTCCAGGTCCACCAGGGTGATGCGGTCCGGGTGCTCGTTCTGCACCGCGCCGATCAGTCCCCACGCGGGGGCGGCGGACACGTCGTCGACGGGATCGTCGTCGCGGACCGCCACCGCGAGCCTCGTCGTGACCAGCAGGCGGGTCTCGGCCAGGCGATCGTCGCGGAGCCAGGACTGGACCGCCCGCAACGTCGCCTCCGCGGCGGCGTGCGCCCGAGCCGGCGTGTCCGGCTCGTCGCCCGGTTCGCCGTCGAGCCACAGCACGCGACCCTCCGGATCACCGCCGGCAAGCGCCTCCTCGAGCGGCATCAGGTCTGCCGGGGCGGTGCTGGACGCACCCACCGGCATCCACTCCACGCGGTAGAGGCTGTCTCGCACCCCGGCGGCAGGCACGCCCGCGTCCCCGAGCGGCCGCAGCGCTAGCGATTCGGCGGTCAGCACCGGTCTGCCGGCCGCGTCGTACGCGGAGATCCGGTAGCGCTCGGGTCCGGTCGTGGTGACGTGCACGCGCAAGGCGGTGGCGCCTACGGCGTGCAGTTGCACCTTGTCCCATGCGAACGGCAGCCGGACACCGGAGTCTGCGGCTCCCAGCGCAATCACGTGCAGCGCCGCGTCGAGCACCGCCGGATGGATCCCGTATCCCGCGACCGCCGCAGCCGGGTCCTCTCCGCTCAGCCGCACCTCGCCGTACAGGTCGTCGCCGCGCCGCCACGCCGCGCGGAGACCACGGAAGGCGGGGCCGTACTCGTAGCCGGCCTCGTCGAGCACGTCGTACAGGCCTCGAACGTCGATCGGCGTGGCATCGGCGGGCGGCCAGGGCTGTTCGGGGGAGTCGGCGGTGTCCACGGCCGCCGCGAGCGTGCCGGTGGCGTGCCGGGTCCACGGGGTGTCCTGCGCGGCATCGGCAGGCCGGGAGTGCACCGACACCGTGGTTCGGCCCGCTGCACCGTCGGCGAGCACGCTCACCTGCAATGCCACCTCACCCTCGGCGGGGATCACCAGGGGTGCCTCGATGGCGAGTTCCTCGAGCCGGCCGCACCCCACGCGGTTCCCCGCGTGGAGGGCGAGCTCTACGAAAGCCGTGCCCGGCAGAATGACGGTGCCCCTGACGCCGTGGTCGCTCAGCCATGGAAGGCGTTGTGGCGACAGCAGTCCCGTGAACACCGCGCCCCGGCCGTCGCCGAGCTCGACCGACGCGGCGAGCATCGGGTGTCCACCCGTTTCCATGCCCGTCGACGCGAAATCGCCCTGTGGAACCGGACTTTCCAGCCAGTAGCGGCGGTGCTGGAAGGCGTACGTGGGGAGGTCCACCCACTGCTGCCGATCGTCGTGTCGAGCCCAGCGCACCCGATCCCACTCGACGTGCAGCCCGTGCACCTGTGCCTCGGCGAGTGCGGCGGTGAACTGGCGGAGGCCCGCGCGGTCGCGCCGGATGGTGCCGATGGCGCGGCCGGCGACACCCGCCGCGTCGAGGGTTTCCTGCAACGGCACGGTGAGGACGGGGTGGCTGCACGACTCGACGAACAGTCGATACCCGTCCGCGGCCAGTGATCTCGTCGCTTGCTCGAACCGGACCGTCCGTCGCAGATTCCGGTACCAGTAGTCCGCGTCCAATGCGGTGCCGTCCAGCACACCACCGGTCACCGACGAGTAGAACGGAATTCGCGACCGGCGGGGCGTGATGGAGGCGAGGACGTCGAGAATGGGTTCCCGCAGAACGGAGACGTCCGCGCAATGCGACGCGTATTCCACCGCGATCCGCCTGGCCTGGACGCCGTCGCCCTGCAACTGCCCGACCAGGAGGTCGAGGGCGTCGACGGGTCCGGAGATCACCGTCGCGGACGGCCCGTTGATCGCCGCGACCTCGACGGCGCCGGCCCAGGGCTGAATCGTTTCCCGCACGATGTCCGCCGGCAGAGCCACCGAGGCCATTCCCCCGCCCCGCCGGGCCGACGCGCCGATCACCCTGCTGCGCGCGGCCACGACGAGTGCCGCGTCCGGAAGGCTCAGCGCACCCGCGACATACGCGGCCGCGATCTCGCCCTGTGAATGTCCGACGACGGCCGCCGGTTCGACGCCGTGGGAGCGCCACAGCTCCGCGAGACCGACCATCATCGCGAACAACGCCGGTTGCACCACGTCGACCCGGTCCAGCGCCGCGGGATCGCGGTCGCGCAGCACGTCCAGCAGCGAGAAGTTGGTGTACGGGGCCAGCGCGTCGGCGCACTCCCGCACGGTGTCGGCGAACACCGGCGACGTGTCCAGTAGCTCGGTGGCCATGCCCACCCACTGCGAACCCTGGCCGGGGAAGACGAACACCGGCCGGTCGCCCGCTTCCAACGCCACACCGGTGACGACGTCGGCGCTGGGCGCACCTCGGCCGAGTGCGTCGAGGCCGCTCAGCAGACTCTGGGGCCGTGCGCCGATCACGGCGGCGCGGTGATCGAACGCGGCACGGGCACCCAGTAGTGCGCCTGCCACCGCGGCGGGCGTCAGCTCGGGGTGCTCGGTGACGTAGTCGCGCAGCCGCTCGGCCTGGGCGCGCAGCGCGAGCTCGGTGTGGCCCGAAAGGAACCAGGCCACGACTTCGTCCGGGGGAGTAGCTGATTCGGAAGTAGTCGGCTCGACCGGTGGGGACTCCTCCAGGACGACGTGCGCGTTGGTGCCGCTGATGCCGAATGACGAGACCGCCGCCCGCCGGGGCCGATCGGACCCCGGCCACTCCCGGTTCTCGGTGAGCAACGACACCGAACCGGCGGACCAGTCGACGTGCGGGGTCGGCCGGTCGACGTGCAGCGTCTTCGGCAGGACACCGTGCCGCATCGCCATGATCATCTTGATCACCCCGGCCACGCCGGCGGCCGCCTGGGTGTGCCCGAGGTTCGACTTCACCGAGCCGAGCCACAGCGGCCGGTCGGCGGGGCGGTCGCGGCCGTAGCCGGCCAGCAGGGCGGACGCCTCGATCGGATCGCCCAGTTTCGTGCCGGTGCCGTGCGCCTCGACCACGTCGACATCGCCCGGGCCGAGTCCCGCATTGGCCAGCGCCTGCGCGATCACCCGCTCCTGAGCCTGCCTGTTCGGGGCGGTCAGGCCGTTGCTGGCGCCGTCCTGATTCACCGCGCTGCCGCGGATGACGGCCAGTATCCGGCGGCCCTTGCGCTCTGCGTCGGACAGGCGTTCCAACGCGACCATCCCCGCACCTTCACCCCACGCCGTTCCGTCCGCAGCGGCGGAGAATGCCTTGCACCGGCCGTCCCGGGCCAGTCCGCGCTGGCGGCTGAACTCCACGAACACCGCGGGGGTCGCCATGACGGTCGCCCCGCCCGCCAGCGCCAGTTCGCACTCGCCGCTGCGCAGCGCCTGCATGGCGAGGTGGATGGACACCAGCGACGACGAGCACGCGGTGTCCACCGTGATCGCGGGTCCGTTCAGGCCGAAGCTGTAGGCCACTCGGCCGGACGCGACGCTCATGGCGTTGCCGGTGATGAAGTACCCCTCGAGGTCCTCGGGCGGCATGCCGCCCGCCCGCGCCGCGTAGTCGATGCCGGACAGCCCCGTGAAGACGCCGACCTGGCGGCCGTGCACCGACCGCGGATCGATGCCGGCGTGTTCGAACGTCTCCCAGCTCGTCTCGAGGAGAAGTCGCTGCTGCGGGTCCATCGCCAGCGCCTCGCGCGGCGAGATGCCGAAGACCTCGGGGTCGAACCCCGCCGGGTCGTCGAGGAAGCTGCCCTGCACCGTGTATGTCTTGCCGGCCTGCTCGGCCGTCGGATCGTAGAGGTCCGCCAGGCCCCAGCCCCGGTCCTCGGGGAACCCGGCGACGGTGTCGGTGCCGGACTCCACCAGGCGCCACAGGTCCTGCGGCGATCGCACCCCGCCGGGGAACCGGCAGCCCATCCCGATGACGGCGATCGGTTCACGGCTCACACCCTCGACCTCGCGCAGCTTCTCCCGCGCTTGGTAGAGCTCCGCGGTGACTCGCTTCAGATAGTCGAGGAGCTTCGCCTGATCGGCCATATCGGGGTCCTATCCGAGATCCGCCTCTGGTAGCGCGGAAACCTCGATTGTATCCGCCACCACCATGCGGAGGCAGCGGTCCGAGCATCACCTTCGATCGATCTGCCTGGTCAATTCGGGCAGGTCACATGGGATACCCGCCACTGCTCCGGTCCACACCACTTCCGGTTATTCGGCTGCCCGGCGACCGCTGAGGGAGGTAGTGTGGCGACTCCGAGCAGGATCCGTATCGAGGAGGTGAGACCTGTGTCCGTTCGTTCAGTTCGGGTGCTCTCACTCCGCGACCGCGCGGTCGTACCGACATAAGGTGACCGGGAGAGCGCCCATCGGCATTCCGGAAGGCTTTCCCATGTCAATGTCTCTCTCACCGTCCCTCGAATTCGTTCTCGTCACGAGGCTTCGCGCCGCCGGCTGTGTGTTCGCCGAGGACGAGGCCCGCTTGATCGTCTCCGCGGCCAGGACGTCCGACGAACTCGCGTCGATGCTGGACCGCCGCGTCGCAGGCGTCCCCCTCGAACACGTCCTCGGCTGGGCCGAATTCTGCGGGCTCCGGATCGCGGTCGATCCGCGGGTGTTCGTGCCGCGCCGCCGCACCGCGTTCCTCGTCGAGCAGGCCGGCGCCCTCGCGTGCCCGCGCGCTGTCGTGGTCGACCTGTGTTGCGGTTCGGGCGCGGTGGGGGCCGCGCTCGCCGAGACGCTGGGGGACGGCATCGAGTTGTATGCGGTGGACATCGACCCCGCCGCGGTCCGGTGCGCGCGACGCAACGTCCCAGACCCCGGCCGGGTGTTCGAGGGCGACCTGTACGAACCGTTGCCCACCACGCTGAGGGGAAGCGTCGACGTCCTGGTCGCCAACGCACCGTACGTGCCCACCGACGCGATCCGGTTGATGCCGCCGGAGGCCCGGTTCCACGAACCACGGGTCTCGCTCGACGGCGGCGCGGACGGACTCGACACCCAGCGGCGGGTGACCCTCGGGGCGCGCGACTGGCTCGCGCCGGGCGGTCATCTACTGATCGAGACCAGTGCGAGCCAGGCCGCGCTCACCGCCGAAGCTTTCGCCGAGGCCGGGTTGATCACCCGGATCGAGATCTCGGACGACATGGACGCCACCGTCGTCGTGGGCGCCAACCCCAGGTGAGTGCCGAAGCGTCCCGGGGCACGCTTTGTCACTCACGTGCGGGTGGCTGCTCACGTTCGATCCGCACACAGCAGTACCCCTCGGCGGGTGCCAGTGTCGCGCGCCGATCCTCGCATCCCGCGCCGTCGAGCAGCCCGGAGAGCAGCGCGAGGTTCATTCCGCACACCATGTCGGTGTGCTGCCGGGCGAGCGTGTGGAACGGGCAGTTGACCAGGACGATGGTGCCGTCGCTGCGGCGCGGTTCGTAACCGCACGTCGCGAGCGCCGCGAGCAGATCGTCGTCCGTGCAGCCGGTGTCGGCGCCGAGGCCGCGCCCGAAGTCGTGGGCACGCGCGGAGAGGGCCGCCCGCGGCGATGCGCCGGTGGCGTCCGCGTCCTCGATCGCCCGGGCGAACAACTCGCCGGCGAGCGCGTACGCCCGCTCGGGCAGGTGTACGGAGAATTCACGGTCGGATCGTCGGTAGAGCTTGGCGGGCCGCCCCGCGCCCGGACCCGACCGCCCCCCGCGCCGCGCGAACTCGACCGCCAGTAGCCCCTCGTCGGCCAGCTTCTCGAGATGGAACGCGGACGTCGAGCGAGCGAGTCCCAGCGCCTCGGCGACGTCGTCGCGGCTGACCGGCGTCGTCTGCGTGCGCACGTGGTCGTACACCCGCCTGCGCACCGGCTCGTCGAGGGAGGAGACGGCCGAGACGTCCGAGACGTCCGAGACGTCCGAGACGTCCGAGACGTCCGAGCGTGGAGTGTCACCCATGGACCCATTGTAAAACCGAGAACCGTTGACTTAATTGTGCGGGAAATTCTATAGTCAATACACATAGTTTTTAGAAGGAGTCGTCATGGCTACCAACACACCCCACGAGGTCAGCCACGGTTCGCACACCCTGGCCGACCCCGGCTATCAGGCCTTTCTCGTGCTGCGCACGGTCTTCACCGTGGCGCCGATCGTGTTCGGGCTGGACAAGTTCACGAACTGGCTCACCGACTGGCCGGCCTACCTCGCGCCGTGGATCGACGGCATCCTGCCGGGAACCGCGCAGCAGGGCATGTACGCCGTCGGCGTGATCGAAGTGATCGCAGGAATCCTCGTCGCCGTGGCGCCGCGGATCGGCGCCTGGGTCGTCGCGGCCTGGCTGGCCGGAATCATCGTCAACCTGGTCACGCTGTCCGGGTACTACGACGTCGCACTGCGCGACTTCGGGTTGCTCGCCGGTGCCGTCGCTCTCGGCCTGCTCGCCGCGGAGTACGGGCGCCCGCTCCACCGCCCCCACACCTGATCGGTACCGCGCACCGCACGTGAGATGCACCTCATCGACTGTTTCCAGTGACTCGACCGCTCGTAGTCTGTGTGGTCGTGTCGGTAGGAGCGCAGGACCAGGGGACCGGGTCTCGGGATCACGGTGTGCCGATCCCTGCGCCGGCCCCGGCACGCTCGTTGCTCCTGGGGGTACCCAAACAGGGTCGGCGCTGGCCGAGCGTGGTCCGCGCCGCGGTGGCCGTGTGCCTGCCCGCGCTGGTGGGCGTCGCGCTCGGACACTCTGCGGTCGCCGCGACGGCGACGCTGGGAGCCTTCGCCGTCGTCTACGGCGAGGGCAGGGCGTACCGGGTGCGGTGGCGGGTGGTCTCGATCGCCGCCGCCGTGATGGTGCTCCTCGCCGGTGTGGGCGCGGCGGTCGGTGCACTCGTGCACGACGCGACGTCGGCGGGCGGTTCCGCGCGGTGGGGGATGGCGCTCGTCCTCACGATGACCGTCGTCGTGGCCGTCTGCGCCTTCGTCGTCGACGGGCTGCGGCTGGGAGCGCCCGGTGCCTTCCTCCCGCTGCTGACGGTGGAGATCTCGTCCGCGCTGCCCGCCCTCGGTGTCTCCGTGGCCGAGGTGACGTCCTGGGCGGCGGCCGGCGCGGTGTCGGCGTTGCTCGTGTCGATGTCGGGGCTGCTCGCGCGTCCACGCACCCCCGAGCGTGCCGCAGTCGCGACCGCGGTCGCCGCAGTCGAGGCCGCACTCTCCGACACCCCCGCACCGAATTCCCGTCGGGACGCGGTGCGGTCGCTGCACGCCGCGTGGCAGTGCCTGCACGACGCCGCCCTCGTCGGGCGTGACCATCCACTGACCCGCACGTTGCGCGCGGCTCACCTGCGGTGCGCGGCCACGGTGCACGGTCTCGGCGCGGACCACGCCTCCGACGAAGACGACCTGCGGCCGCAGGTCCCGCTGCCCAGGCCGTCGATCCGCTACCGGCTCGCGCGGGCGGCTCACCTCCGGGGCCGGTCCTGGACGATCGTCGCCCGACTGCTGGTCGCGTGCCCCGCCGCCGGTCTCCTGGCGCTGGGTCTCGGTGTCGCCCGTCCCGACTGGGCCGTGATCACCGCGGCGATGATCCTGCATCAGGGCCCGGATCGGGTGCTGGGGACGTACCGCGGGCTGCACCGGTTCTTCGGAACGGTGCTCGGACTCGTTCTGCTCGCCACGCTCGCGACGCTCGACCTGTCGGCGGCGGCGCTGGTACTCGTCGTGGCGCTCCTGATGGCGGGGACGGAAGCGTTCCTCGTCCGCAACTACGGCCTGGCGATGGTGTTCATCACCCCGCTCGCGTTGGTTCTCGGCGGCCTCGGAACGCACGTCGACCTCGTCGCCGTCACCCGGGACCGGCTTCTCGAGACCGTCCTCGGTGTGGCGGTGGCGCTGCTCGTGTTGTGGACCGTGCTTCCGGGTTCGTATCGGCGGATCCTGCGCGACGCGGACGAGCAGGTGGCCGGGACGATCGGGCGGCTCGGCGATGCGCGGGAACCGGATGCCGTCGCGGAACTCGGCCGGGATCTCGAGTTCGATCTGCATGCGTCCACCACTGCCGCGATCACCGCCGCCCACACCGACCCGGCGTGGACCCGCGACCGGTGGCCCGAGCACCACCACCTCCACGAGCTCGGCTACCGAATCCTCACCCGGCACTTCGGACCTCGTCTTTAGCCGGTCGGCACCGGATCTCCGCTGTTAGGGTTCGGTGATGGGTCCTGTGACGGGAATCGGAACAGCTATTCGGGCCTCGTTGGCCGCGGCTCTCTGCGTCGGCATGCTGGCCGCGTGCGCGTCGGACGAGGAACCGCAGAGCGATCCGGCGGCCACCTGTGCGGACGTTCCCAACGGCACCCCGATCGCCAAGGCACCGCCGCCCCCCGGTCCGGCGCCGACCACCCAGAACCTCGCGACCAACCCCGAGATCGCCACCGTGTACCGCTCCGGGATGGTGCCGGTGAGCACCGCGTCGTATGCGGTCTCCACCGCCAATCCCGTGTCGACGCAAGCCGCGTGCGCGGTGTTGCGGGACGGGGGCACGGCCGCCGACGCGCTGATCGTGGCCCAGACCGTTCTCGGCCTCGTCGAACCGCAGTCGTCCGGAATCGGGGGCGGGGCGTTCCTGCTCTACTACGACGCCGGGCAGAAGAGTGTCGAGGCGTACGACGGGCGCGAGGTCGCGCCGATGGCGGCGACGGAGAACTACCTGCGCTGGATCAGCGACACCGACCGCACCGAGCCCAAGCCCGACGCCCGGGCGAGTGGCCGGTCCATCGGGGTTCCCGGGGTGGTGCGGATGCTCGAGCTGGCGCACCGCGAACACGGCCGGGACCAGTGGCGGGAACTGTTCGACCCGGCCATCTCGCTCGCGGACCAGGGACTCGAGGTCAGCCCCCGGATGGCCGGGCAGATCGCCGAGTCCGCTCCCGATCTGGCGCTCGACGAGCCGTCGAAGGCGTACTTCCTCAACCCGGACGGCAGCCCCAAGCCGGCAGGCACGAAGCTGACCAACCCGGCCATGGCCAAGACGCTCGGCGCGATCGCGGCGGGCGGTGCCGACGCCTTCTACACCGGGGCCATCGCCCAGGGCATCGTCGATGCGACGGCGACGGCGTCGGGTGGGCGCACTCCCGGACAGGTGACTCTCGACGACCTCGCGAACTACCAGGCGAAGAAGCGGACGGCGCTGTGCACGCCGTATCGGGATCACGAGATCTGCGGCATGCCCAACCCGTCGTCCGGTGGCACGGCGGTCGCGGCGACGCTCGGCATCCTGGAGAACTTCGACCTGTCCGAATACGGGCCCACGAACCTCGACGACAACGGCGGCAAGCCGACGGCGGAGGCCGTGCATCTCATCTCCGAGGCGGAGCGACTGGCGTACGCCGACCGGGACAAGTACGTCGCGGACTCCGATTTCGTTCCGCTGCCGGGCAATTCCCTCGACACGCTGCTGAACGAGGACTACCTGAAGCAGCGGGCCGGCCTCATCGACCCCGGCAAGAGCATGGGCACCGCGCAACCGGGCAACTTCGGGCCGGTCCCGCTCGGTGTGCAGCCGCAGGACAAGGAACACGGCACCAGCCACATCTCGATCGCCGACAAGTACGGCAACGTCGCGTCGATGACGACGACGGTGGAATCGGCGTTCGGCTCGTTCCACATGACGGACGGCTTCGTGCTCAACAATCAGCTCACCGACTTCTCGGCCCAGCCCGTCGGGCCGGACGGGACGCCGCTCGCCAACCGTGTCGAACCGGGTAAGCGGCCCCGCAGTTCGATGGCCCCGACGCTCGTCTTCGACCGCGACAGCGACGGTTCGCGGGGGGACGTCCAGTACGTGACGGGGTCGCCGGGCGGTTCCGTGATCATCCAGTTCGTCGTGAAAACGCTCGTGGGAATGCTGGATTGGGGTCTGAACCCGCAGCAGGCGGTGTCGGCGGTCGACTTCGGAGCGGCCAACACCCCGGTCACCGGCGTCGGCGGGGAGCATCCGAACATCAATGCGGCCAACGACGGCGCCGACGACCCCCTGATCGTGCAGTTGCGGGCGATGGGTCACCAGGTGTCGGTCGCGCCGCAGTCCAGCGGGCTCAGCGCGCTGCAACGCCAGGACTCGGGTTGGGTCGGCGGCGCGGACCCACGCCGGGAGGGCGCGGTGATGGGTGACGGTACGGGTTAGGCACCGCCACCGCAGGAATTATGCCTGCTCGACGAGCGGGGCCACCTTGGTGCCGAGCAGTTCGATCGCGCGCATCACCTGGTTGTGGGGCAGCGGCCCGACGCTGGGGTGCAGCATGAACCGCTCGATGCCCAGGGTGTCGCGCATGCCGGCGATCTTCTCCGCCACTTGCTCGGGGTTGCCGAGCACGAGCGAACCGCCGGGTCCGCGCAGACCGTCGAATGCCTGCGGGTTCATCGGCGCCCACCCGCGTTCGCGTCCGAGGCCGGTCATGGCCGCGGCGTACGACGGGTAGAACTCCGAAACCGCCCGGTCCTCGGTGTCCGCGACGTAACCGTGCGCGTGGACGGCGATGGGCTGCGGTTCGTGCCCACCCTCCGACACGGCACGGCGGTGCAGGTCGGCCAGCGGTGCGAAGCGGGCGGGTTGTCCGCCGATGATCGCGAGCGCCATCGGCAGGCCGAGGAGTCCGGCGCGGGCCACCGACTCGGGATTGCCGCCGACCCCGACCCAGATGGGAAGGGGACGTTCGGGCCGCGGGTAGACGGACTGGTCCGTCAGCGCCGACCGGTGCCGTCCCGACCAGTTCACTGTCTCGGAGTCGCGGAGGGCGAGCAGCAGGCCGAGTTTCTCGACGAACAGTTCGTCGTAATCGGCCAGGTCGTAACCGAACAGCGGGAACGACTCGGTGAACGAGCCGCGACCGGCCATCACCTCGGCGCGCCCGTCGGAGATCAGGTCGAGGGTCGCGAATTCCTCGAACACGCGCACCGGGTCGTCGGAGCTCAGGACGGTGACTGCGCTGGTCAATGCGATGCGGGACGTCCGCGCGGCGGCGGCCGACAGCACGACTGCGGGCGCCGACGCGGCGAAGTCCGCCCGGTGGTGCTCACCGACGCCGTACACGTCGAGGCCGACCTGCTCGGACAGGACGACCTCTTCGAGCAGATCCTTCAGGCGCTGCCGCGGCGACACCGCCCCGGCTCCGCCGGAACCGACCTCGGCGAACGTCGTCAACCCGAGTTCCATGCCACACCCCTCGCTTGTGATAGTTGAATCATCAATTAGATGGTGTAACTGCGCGGACGGACGGGATATTCCGTCCGATGATTCAGACCGGAGTCGGCGGGGAACCCGACGACCATGGCGAAATACCGAGTGATCGATCCCCGGGGCACTGTGGTCGAAACGAAGGAGATCCCGAGCGCCGACGACGCGCACGCATGGTTCGTCGACGTTCGCGCAGACAATTCCGAGCTCGGATGGCGGATGGAAGTCGACGAGGACGGCACCTGGGCGTTCTTCGACGACACCGAGGGTGCCACAGAGAAATAGAGGCACATCGTGCTCGCCAGCGACCCACGCAAAGTGGGGGTCGAGGAGGAATTCCACCTCATCGATCGCAAGACCCGGCGCCTGACCACCCGCGCGCCGGAGTTGCTTGCACGACTTCCCGACGGCGTGTTCGTCGACGAACTCCAGCAGTGCGTCGTCGAGGTCAACAGCGGTGTGTACGCCGACCTCGACGGCCTGCGGACCGACCTGGAGCGGCATCGGAGAGTGCTGATCGACGCGGCCGAGGGGCTCGGCATCGGCGTGGCGGCCGCGGGCTCGATGCCGCTGGCGCTGCCCGCCGAGATGCACGTGACGGGGACGCAGCGCTACCGGCGCATGCTCGCGGACTACCAGGTTCTCGCCCGCGAGCAGCTGATCTGCGGCACGCAGGTTCACGTCGACCTGCCCGACCGCGACGAGGCCGTGCAGGTCGCGCACCGCGTCGCTCCGCTGATGCCCGTCCTCCTGGCGCTCAGCGCGAGTTCCCCGTTCCGGTCCGACGGTGCGGACACCGGCTACGCCAGCGCGCGGACCCTTCTGTGGTTGCGCTGGCCGAGCACCGGTCCGGCCGCGCCCGTCTCCTCGGCCGCCGAATACGGCACCCTGATCGACGACCTGGTCGCCAGCGGGGTGATCAGTGACCCCGGTATGGCGTACTTCGACGTCCGGCCGTCGGTGAAACTTCCGACCCTGGAGTTGCGGGTGTGCGACAGCTGCCCGCGATTGGACACGGTCGTGCTCGTCGCCGCCCTGTTCCGTGCGCTCGTCGAACGCGAGGTGGAGGGTCTGCGCGCCGGGACGAAGGGCGTCGAGGTCGTCCCGACCCTGACCAGGGCGGCACTGTGGCGGGCGGCCCGGTCGGGGTTGGAGGAGGAACTCGTCGACGTGACGGTTCCGCAGGCACGTCCTGCGGCGGAACTCGTCGGCGACTTCGTGAATTCGCTGCGGCCGCAGCTCGAGGAGACCGGCGACTGGGACACCGTGGTGGAGCTGTCCGCCGAGGCCACCACCCACGGCAGCTCCGCCGCCCGGCAACGTCAGGCGCTCGGTCGCCGCGGCCGGCTCACCGACGTGGTCGATCTGCTGCTCGCGGAGACGGCGGGCCGCTCCGAGCACCTTCCCGAAGTGGAGTCGCCACCCGCGCCGCGCGAGCTCGGCCCGAGGTCGACCGGTGCCGGCCGGACCCGGCGATACTGGAGCGCGAGGTTCTGGGACCGCGGCGAGACCGCCGACATGACGTGGACGGAGTCGACGGAGCTCGACGAGAAAAAGCTGATCGAGTGGCGCCGGGATCTGCACGCGCACCCGGAACTGTCGTTCGAGGAACGCAGGACAACCGGCGTCGTGCGGGCCCATCTCGTCGGTCTCGGGCTCGCACCCGTCCTGATGCCCGGCGGGACCGGCCTGTGGTGCGACCTCGGTCCGGACACGGGCGAGTGCATTGCGCTGCGCGCCGACCTCGACGCGCTGCCGATCGCCGAGACGACCGGTCTCCCGTTCGAGTCGAGGGTGCCCGGAGTGTCACACGCGTGCGGTCACGACGCCCACACCACCATGTTGATGGGGGCGGCATCCGTCCTCACGAAATACCCGCCGCCGTCCCGGGTCCGGCTCATCTTCCAGCCCGGGGAGGAGACCACCCCGGGCGGCTCGGTCGACACGATCGCCGCGGGCGCACTCGACGGGGTGTCGAAAATCTTTGCACTGCACTGCGACCCGAATCTCGAGGTCGGAAAACTGGCCACCCGGACCGGGCCGATCACATCCTCCAACGACTCCGTCACCGTGCGGTTGTGGTCGGCGGGGGGACATACCGCGCGACCCCATCTGACCGGCGATCTGATCCATGCCGCGGCCGTCCTGGTGACCGGTCTGTCGTCCGTGCTCGACCGCCGAATCGACGCCCGCACCGCGACCGTCCTCACGTGGGGGAAGGTGGCCGCCGGGCAGGTCGCGAACTCCGTTCCCGAATCGGGTGAACTGGTCGGCACCCTGCGCAGCGCGTCCCGTGAGACGTGGGCCTCGCTCGAACCGCTGGTCACGGACACGATCTGTCACCTGCTCGCGCCGTACAACGTGCGGTACGAACTCTCCTACCTGCAGGGCGTCCCGCCCGTCGTCAACGATCCCGACTGCACCGCCGACCTCCGGGAGGCGATCGAATCGGTCGTCGGCTTCGACCACCTGGCCGAGGCACATCAGTCCAGCGGCGGCGAGGATTTCGCGTGGTACCTCGAGAAGGTTCCGGGCGCGATGGCCAGACTCGGCGTGTGGGACGGGATCGGCACCCGGCAAGAGCTTCACCAGCCGGCGTTCAACCTCGACGAACGCGCAATGATCCACGGGGTCCGGACGCTGGTCGCGCTCACCCGGCTCGAAGACCAGTCCGGGTGACCGCGGCGTCAGGCCGGTTTGGCGGCGGCATCCGCCAGTTTCGGCACCGTCGCCTCGACGGCGTACGGGAGGCTGAGGACATTCCAGACGAGGACGTCGATGTCGAACTGCTCCTTGCTGATGGTGAACGCGTCCTGGTCGGCTGCGAGTTGCGCGATCTGCTCCGGGACGACGAACCCGAGCGACGTCATCAGACGTGAGCGCGGGTCGTTCGGGGAGCGGACGTAGAACGTTCGCCTCGTACGCGAAACGGCCTCACCGGTGAACTGTCCGCGGTTGAAGACTTCGGGGTGCGTCCCACCGAGCGCGTCCTGGGCCCAGAGCCACGTGGCGTCGGCCAGGCCGACCCCGGCACTCACCGTCAGGAACTTGCGGCGGTCGAGCGTGCGCATCCACGTACCTCCCTGTAGGTGAGGCTGACCTACAGGGAGCGGTCCCGGCCGTGCATCTGCGGCGGAAACGGGGGAGTCGGCTCGGGAATCGGAGGCGTCGGCGGAGGTCCCGGAGGTCCCGGCGGTTCCGGCTGTGGTCCGGGTTCGGGAGGTGCAGGTTCGGGGCCCGGCTCGGGCGGAAACGGGTGAGGCGGCGTCGGCGTCGGCGGCACCGGAGGAGGGCCCGGATCCGGCGGCACCGGCTCCGGGTCCGGCACGGGATTGCCGAGCTCGTCGTGGGCACTCGTCATCAACTGACCACCTTCTGATCGGCTGATTGAGTGGTACCCGGAACGGGCATCCCGCAATCACGGGACGAGCTGTGGCCGCCCGGGAACAAAACGCGGGATCGGTGCGTTGTCTAGCAACCGTGCCCCGCAAGTGTGGAATTTCACGACACGGGGAACATGAGCCAAAGGGAGGAAGTCATGGCAACCGACTACGACGCACCACGGGTTACCGTCGACGACGAACTCGCCGCGGACTCGCTCGAAGAATTGAAGACACGGAGGAACGACTCGCAGTCGTCCGTCGTCGACGTCGAGGAGACCGACACGGCGGAGTCCTTCGAACTGCCCGGCGCCGACCTGTCCGGTGAGGAACTCACGGTCCGCGTCGTCCCGAAGAGGGCCGACGAATTCACTTGCAGCAGTTGCTTCCTGGTCCATCATCGGTCGCGTCTCGCGTCCGAAGAGGGCGGACAGCTGATTTGCCGCGATTGCGCATAGGAGGCCCGAGTGGCCGAGGTCAGTAGAACGTTCACCGTCGCCGCACCGCTCGAGAAAGTCGTCGCGTACCTGCGCGACTTCGCGAACACCACGGCCTGGGATCCCGGGACCGACAAGTGCGAGCAGACCACCCCCGGCCCGGTGGGGGTGGGCACGGAATGGCACAACGTGTCGTCGTTCTTCGGACGCACCACCGAACTCACCTACCGCATGACCCGCGACGACCCCGATCACGTCGTCTTCGAAGGCCGCAACAAGACCGCAGCCACGTCGGACGATCTGGCGTTCGAGAAGGTGGACGACGCCTCCACGTCGATCACCTACCGCGCGCAACTCCACTTCACCGGCCTGGCGCGATTCGCCGACCCCGTCGCCCGCCTCGCATTCGAGGTGCTCGCGGCCAAGACCGTCAAACAGATGACCGGGGTTCTCGAAGCGAGGTAAGCGGTACCACGATTCACCAGCGCCCTCACTCTCGACGAGTGAGGGCGCTTCGTCCCCTCGGATCAGGGTATGATCCGGTCCTCGTGATCCGAAAAGATCCGCCGCACACTGTGTTTGCGGGTGACCGGGTCGAAACTGCGCGTGGGTATCCAGACCGCGAAGTACATCGCCCGGACCAGCCACACACCGATCCACGAGACGCGTGCCTGCTTCGTCAACCCGTGGGCGCGCAGCGTGCGGGGGAGTGATGCCGTGTACTCGAAATACGACTTGCGAGACGACAGCATCCGCCGGCCGGACACCTGTACCTTCATCCCGGGCAGCATTGCGATCTTGATTCCCGCACCCTGGAGTGAGAGCGAGATGTCCGAGTCTTCCCAGATGCCCCGGCCCTCGTGCAGTGCGGGAAGGATGGTTTCCCACGCGCTCTTGCGCACCGCCATATTCGCCCCGTACACGCCGCGAGCTTCCTGAACCCCGGCGTCCTTCTTCGTGTCGGATGCCACGCGCACCATGAATCGCTGGACGCCCTGGAGTGGCATGTCGTACTGCTCGAACGGGCCGAGTGCGGCCCCGAACTCCGGGTCGGCGGCGGCGAAGAACTCGCGGATCGAGTGCGCCCAACCCGGCTGCACGACGGTGTCGGCGTCGATGCGCGCGACGATCGGCGTCTTCGCTGCTGCGATACCTGCGTTGCGGGCGGGGATCAGGCCGGGCTGTTCCTCGGTGATGATGCGAAGTCTGCCCGCGGCTTCGTGTGCCTGGGCCACGGCGACGGTGTCGTCGGTGCAGTTGTTGTCGACGACGATGATCTCGTCGATTTGGTCGCCCTGTGCAACGAGCGCGTCGAGCGCTCGACCGATGGTGGCCTCTTCGTTGTAGACCGGTATGACGACGGTCAGTGTTGGTGCAGGTCGAGGCTCGTTCTCCGGTGGGTTCTGCTGCTGCCCATCGGTGGGGGGCTGCGTCATCGCACGATCCTTTGGTGGAGGGTGGTCGAAGAGCACTCTACATACTCACGGGTTTGGTTGTGGTTGAGGTGGGAACACGACCGACGATACGACCGCCGAGGCACGAGTGCAGGATGGCGCCGATCTATCGGTGATGTTTCGGAGTGTGGAGCGCGTGCCGGCATCGTCCGCCCACCGGGGTCTACCGTGGGTAGACCGCGAAGATGTTTCGCGGTGTGCGCGCGGTCCCCGCCAGGATCGCCCGGTGGGTTCGTGACCCCCGACAATCCGCCAACTCTCTCCGAGACTGCTCGATTCTTCAATCACTTCCCACGGCGGATCGGCGAGGGATCCTTCGCGGGGGACTCGCGCTGCAGTCGGCTCCCGTGCTACTGCTCGAAGGGGCCGGATCCCCAGTCGATCGAACGTCGTCCACGCAGAAGGAGCGCTGAGAAAGTGAAGTTGGCACCACGCGACGCCGCATGGGTGTACCTGGAGCAGGAGAACACCCCGTTACTCAGCATCGCGATGTACGTCTTCGACACGTCGACGGATCCGCGAGGTTCGATGACCCCGGGCGAGGTCAGGGCGTTCGTTGCCGAGCGGGTGACCACGGTGGACGTGTTCACGCGTCGACTGCAGCGTGTGCCCCTCGATCTCGACCACCCGAGCTGGGTGGCGGACCACGACTTCGACATCGACAACCACCTCGAGGTCACCGATGCGCGAGGCGGAGGGTGGGGCGAGCTCCGCCGCATCGCCTCGGAGTTCGTTGGCCGCGGGTTGGATCTGCAGCGTCCGCCTTGGGAGATGCAAGTCGTTACCGGGTTGACGGACATCGATGGTGTCGCGGACGCGTCGGCGGTGCTGTTGAAGTTCCACCACTCGGTGGGCGATGGCACGGCCACCCTGGAGATGACCCGACGACTCTTCGCCGCTCAGGTTGACCGAGAGCAGGTGACGGGGCCGCAAACGCCAGTCGGGCCGAAATCGGTCAGGCAGGCGATACCGACGATCTCACGGCAGTTGCGCGCGTTCGTGCGAGGCATCCGGCACGTCTCGGCCGCGGGCAAGGAAGTGAAGGCCGCGGTCGACAGCGGAGACGTCCGGATGCCACCGAGGACGCGACCGGCCACGAGGTTCAACGGGAGCGTGGGCCCGGAGCGGACGTTCGACGCCGCTTCGTTCCTGCTCGACGACGTCCGGGCCATCCGAGCCGCAGGGGACGCGACGGTCAACGACGTGGCATTGACGGTGGTCTCGGGCGCCCTCCGCGACTACCTACGGGAAGTCGGCGAGGAAACCGAAGAATCGTTGGCGGCGAATGTTCCCATGTCGCTCCGGTCGCTCGGACACTTGGAGTCGGCAAACCAGATCACGGTCCTGCAGGTCGATCTTCACACCGACATCGACGACCCCCTCGAGCGGCTCCGCGCGATCCACACCTCCACAGCGGCGGAGCGGGACCGCAAACAGCGCGCCGAGGTTCTGCGTTCCGAGTCGCTGGTCGACGTGACTCCAGGTTTCGTCGTGCGGGCGATCAACTGGATCGCATCACGGTTGCCGTCCTCTACCTCGTCGGTTCCATACTTCAACGTCGTGACGACCAACGTCGCACGCGGTGGCGTTGATCTGTGGCTGCGGGACGCGCAGGCCGTGTCGACGTACGGTGCCGCGGCGCTGACGGACAGACAGGGTCTCACACATGCGATCCATTCGCTCGGCGACACACTGACCATCTCGGTTCTCACGACTCCGAACATGATGGACGACCCCGAGCGCTACGTGGCGCTGATCCACGCACAGTTCGACTCCCTGGCGGCGGCAGTGGGGGCATCGACCTCGACCATATGACCGGTGCGCGCCTGGGCGCCCCGCACCGGTGATGCGGGGCGCCGCTGCATGTCGGGGGCGATCAGCTGAGGTGATGCACCTCCTGCAGCCCGTAGACCGGTGTCGGGATCTCCTCGTGCCGGGCCTTGAGCTGCAGAGCGAGATACAGCGAGTAGTGCCGCGACTGGTGCAGGTTGCCGCCGTGGAACCACAGCGCTTCCTGCTGGGTCGGCTTCCACATGTTGCGCTGCTCGCCCTCCCACGGTCCGGGGTCCTTGGTGGTGTCGGAGCCGAGGCCCCAGCACTTTCCGACCTTGTCGGCCACTTCCTGACCCATGAGGTCGGCGGCCCAGCCGTTCATGGACCCGTAGCCGGTGGCGTAGACGACGAGGTCGGCCGGCAGTTCCGTCCCGTCGGTGAGAACCACGGCGTCCTCGATGAGATGGTCGACCTGTCCGGACACGAGGTGGATGCTGCCGTCGGCGACGAGGTCGGACGCGCCGACGTCGATGTAGTAGCCGGACCCACGGCGCAGGTACTTCATGAACAGACCGGACCCGTCGTCACCGAAATCGAGCTTGAATCCGGCCTTTTCCAGTCGGTCGTAGAAGTCCCTGTCCCGTTCGGCGATCTTCTGATAGATCGGGATCTGGAACTCGTGCATGATCTTGTACGGCAGCGACGCGAACGTGAGGTCGGCCTTCTCCGTCGTCATTCCCGCCGCGACAGCGCGCTCCGAGTAGAGGTCGCCGAGGCCGAGATCCATCAGGGACTCCGACTTCACGATGTGCGTGGACGACCGCTGCAGCATCGTCACGTCGGCGCCGTTCTCGAAGAGCGCCTTGCAGATGTCGTGAGCCGAGTTGTTGGCTCCCACGACGACGACGCGCTTCCCCACGTAGGCGTCCGGACCGGGGTGCTGACTCGAATGGTGCTGCTCGCCCCGGAAGACGTCCTGACCCGGGAACGACGGGATGTTCGGCTTGCCCGACATGCCGGTGGCGAGCACCAGCTGCTTCGGGTGGAGTACCACGTCCTCGCCGTCGCGGTCGAGGACGACGGTCCACTCCTCGGTCTCCTCGTCGAACGTCGCGGACGTGCAGGTGGTGGACGACCAGTACGGAATCTCCATCACCTTGGTGTACATCTCCAGCCAGTCGCCGATCTTGTCCTTCGGCGCGAAGACCGGCCAGTTGTCCGGGAACGGCATGTAGGGCAGGTGGTCGTACCAGACCGGGTCGTGCAGGCACAGCGACTTGTAGCGGTTGCGCCACTGGTCGCCGGGGCGTTCGTTCTTGTCCACGACGATGGCCGGGACCCCGAGTTGGCGCAGCCGCGCGCCGAGCGCGATGCCGCCCTGGCCACCGCCGATCACGAGAACGTACGGCTGGCGGGTGTAACCGAGTTCCCGCTCCTCGATCTCCCGTTTCTCCGCCCAGCTCAGGGTCTCGCCGCCGGAGCCGTGAACTGCACCCTTGACGCGGTTCCGTCCCCGGCGTTCCTCGTGGCCCTTCAACTCCTGCAGTGTGGTGAGGAAGGTCCACGCCTCGTCACCCTTCAGGCGCAGGTGTCCCTTGCCCCGGCCCGTCGCGGTCTCGAATTCGATCCACGCCGAGGTGACGCCGTCGGCCTCGTCCGGTGTCTCGGTGGTGCGGAAGTTGACGGGGTCGGTGTCGTCCAGGCGTGCGTGCAGCATCGCGGCGACGGCGTCGCGTCCCTCGACCGTCTTGAGGTTCCAGGTGAACGCCACCAGGTCGCGCCAGAAGCTGTCGACTGCGAACATGCCCGCGGCGCGGTCGACGTCGCGCGCGGCGAGAGCGGATTCGAAGCTCGCCAACCACAGGTCGACTCGTTCCTGAGGTGTCAGGGACGTCTGCACCGCAGTCGGCTGGACCGTCTGTGTCATGTACCTCTCCTTCGCTTGGTATGTGACATACAGCACACTCCGGAGTGGGGCGGGCGGCAAGCGTTGCATCGTGTTGCAATCCCGCCCGTGAGTACTTGTCAACGTCCCGCGGTTGATAAGTACTCACGGGGTGAATGTCGAAATCCGTGGTGGCCCGTTCGACGTACTGTGTGAGTCCACGGCAAGAAGGCCTGGACCGACCACAATCGAGGAGGAAATCATGCGGGTCATGGTGATGATCGAGGGTGCAGGTGCCGACGAAGACAAGATCGCCCCGACCGAGGAAATGCTGGCCGCGATGGGCGCGTACAACGAGGAATTGGTGAACGCGGGCATCATGCTCGACGGCCAGGGTCTGAAGCCGACCAGCGCAGGCGCGCGGGTGGTGTTCGAGGGCGGCACGACGTCGGTGGTCGACGGCCCGTTCACCGAGTCGAAGGAGATCATCGCGGGCTACTGGATCTGGGAGGTGCGATCCCTCGAAGAGGCGATCGAGTGGGTCAAGAAGTGCCCCGCCGACCCCGGCACCGGAATGCGCCAGCTGATCGAGGTGCGGCCGATCTTCGAGTCGGAGGACTTCGGGGACGAGTTCACTCCGGAGCTGCGGGAGAAGGAAGAGGCACTCGCGGCGCGGATCCGCGAGCAGCACCCGAACGGCTGAGTCCGGTGGACGTCCAGCGCACGGTCGAGGCGGTGTGGCGCATGGAGTCTCCGCGCCTCATTGCGTCGCTCACCCGCCTCGTCCGTGACGTCGGGATCGCCGAGGAGATCGCTCAGGACGCGTTCGTGCTCGCGCTCGAACAGTGGCCGGAGCAGGGCGTCCCCGGCAAACCGGGTGCGTGGCTGACGGCCACGGCCAAGCACAAGGCGATCGATCGCATTCGCCGTGAACGATCGCGGCAGTCGAAATATACGGAGATCGCCGTCGATCCGTCCGCGCAACCGCCGAGCGCCCTGCCCGCGCCGGACGCCGTCGACGGCGTGGAGGACGACCTGCTGGCTCTGGTTTTCGTGGCATGTCATCCGGTGCTTCCCCGGGAATCGCGTGTGGCACTGACCCTTCGACTGGTCGGGGGTTTGCGCACCGACGAGATCGCGCGGGCGTTCCTCGTCCCCTCGGCGACGATGGGGCAGCGGATCAGCAGGGCCAAGCGGACGCTGTCGGAGGCGAAGGTCCCATTCGAAGTGCCCGCACGCGAGGAACTTCCGGCACGGTTGTCGGCGGTGCTCGAGGTGGTCTATCTGGTGTTCAACGAGGGGTACTCCGCCACGTCGGGTGAGGACTGGATTCGGCGTGACCTCGCGTCGGAGGCGATGCGGCTCGCCCGTGTCCTCGCCGGCCTGCTGCCCCGGGAACCGGAGGTGCACGGACTGGTGGCGCTCACCGAGTGGCAGGCGTCACGGTTCGCCGCCCGGGTGGGTCCCGACGGTGAGCCGGTCCTGCTGCAGGATCAGGACCGGTCGCGGTGGGACCGAACCCTTCTGACGCACGGCAATGCCGCGCTGGAACGGGCAGTCGGGCTCGGCCGCCCGCTCGGCCCCTACTCGCTGCAGGCCGCGATCGCCGGGTGCCATGCCCGGGCGCCACGTTTCGAGGACACCGACTGGGAGGCGATCGTCGCCCTGTACGACGCGCTGGCGCAGGTGGCGCCGTCGCCGGTGGTGGAACTCAATCGTGCGGTGGCGTTGCTGCATTCGGACGGACCCGAGGCGGCGCTCGCTGCTCTCGACGCCGTACGGGACGACCCTCGGCTGGCGCGCCACCACCTCTACGGCGCCGTGCGGGGCGAAGTCCTCGAACGCCTCGGTCGTTACGACGAGGCGGCCCGGACCCTCGAGGACGCCGCGGCGACCGCACCCACCCACCGTGAACGGAACCTCCTCATGGCCCGCGCCGCCGCCGCGTCGGAGCACGCCGAGCCGTGAGTCTCGACCGTTGATTCATGATTTCCTGAATACAGAAACCGATGTACAGTCAGGATCATGGAGACACTGGTCCACCGGGACGCCCTCGCGCGTTTCGGGTACGCGCTGTCGGACACCACCCGCACACAGATTCTGCTGAGCCTGCGGTCCGGGCCTGGGTATCCGTCGGAGTTGGCCGAGAAGATCGGGGTGTCCCGGCAGATCCTGTCGAATCATCTGTCGTGCCTGCGTGGCTGCGGTCTGGTCGCCGCGGTGCCGGAGGGAAGGCGGAGCCGGTACGAACTCGCCGACCCGCGGATCGGACGTGCCCTCGACGACCTGCTCGGCCTGGTGCTCGCGGTCGATCCGTCCTGCTGCCCGGACGCGGAGACCGAAGGCTGTTGCTGATGGCGTCCGAACTCGGCATGCCCACCAGGCCGTCCGGCGAACGCAGGCAGGTCCTGTCCCGCCGGATCAGGTTCTTCGTGGCCGCGACGATCACCTACAACGTGATCGAAGCGATCGTGGCACTCACCGAGGGTGCGCGGGTGTCGTCGACGGCGTTGATCGGGTTCGGCCTGGATTCGGTGATCGAGGTGTCGTCGGCGGCCGCGGTCGCGTGGCAGTTCGCGGGACGCGATCCCGAGTCGCGGGAGAAGGTCGCGCTGCGCGTCATCGCGTTCTCGTTCTTCGGGCTCGCCGCGTACGTGAGCGTCGACGCGGTGCGGTCACTGCTGGGGGTCGGCGAAGCGCAGCACTCGACGGTCGGAATCGTGCTGGCCGCAGCGAGTCTGGTCGTGATGCCGGTCCTGTCGTGGGCGCAGCGGCGGGCCGGTCGTGAACTCGGTTCCCTGTCTGCGGTGGCGGATTCCAAGCAGACCCTGTTGTGCACGTACCTGTCCGCGGTGCTGCTGGTCGGGTTGCTGCTCAACAGCACCCTTGGCTGGTCGTGGGCCGATCCGATCGCCGGCCTGGTGATCGCGGTCATCGCGGTGAAGGAAGGCGTCGACGCGTGGAAGGGCGACACCTGCTGCCCCGCGCGGGTCGGTGCTCGCGCCGCGGATCAGGATCCCGGCGGCGACTGCTGCGACTTGTGATCGCCGAACGGCTCGTCGCGTTCGCGGACGGCCTCACGGAATCCGGCTGTGGCCGAGCGTAATTGGAACGCGTATCCCTCGCGGGTGTGCCGGGACATGCCGTCGAAGACGGTGCTCACCATCGTCGAATTCGCGACGCCCTGCGCCAGCAGTGCGCTGTTCAGTGCGAGTTTCACCATCATCAGCTGATTGACGGGCATCCTCGCGATCCGCTCGACGAGGTCCTCGGTGCGCCGGTCGAGTTCCTCCGCGGGCGCCGACTCCACCGCGAGACCCCACTCGGCAGCCTGCCGTCCCGTGATGCAGTCGCCGGTGAGGAGGAGTCGCTTCGCCCGCTGGTCGCCGAGGCGGTGCGCCCACATGCCCGCGGCAGGCACACCCCACACCCGGGTCGGGGGATAGCCGATCTTCGTGTCGTCCGCGGCGACGATCTGGTCGCAGTACAGCGCGATGTCGGTGCCGCCGGCCACGCAGAATCCGTGGATCTTCGCGACCGTCGGCTTGTTCGCGTGGAGTAGGCTCGCGAAGGCGCGGTTGAACCGGCTCATCATCGCGTAGTCGGCCATCGGATCCCAGTTGCCGAACGGATTGTGGTTGCGCGCCTGCACGATCGGATCGAGCACGGTGCCCGTCGTGCGGTCCGGCCCCTCGCCGGTGTGGCCGCCGTGCTCGGCGAAGATGCCCAGGTCGTATCCGCCGCAGAATCCCTTTCCGCGCCCCGCCAGCAGGATCACGTGGACGCGGGGATCGAGGTCGGCGCGTTCCACGGTGGCGGCGAGCTCCAGAGGAGTGTCGGCGGTGATCGCGTTGCCGTGGTCGGGACGGTTGAACGTGATCCGGGCGATGCGTCCGGTCACCTCGTAGGTGAGGGTCCGATACTCCGCCGGGGCGTCCGGCCGATCCGGTTCCCGACCCGCGAACAGGGAGTCGTCGTCCTCGTCCCAGCCGTCGCGCCAGGCCGCCGGACGGGTGCCGGCGTGGTCGTCGTGGCCGGTCACGACCCCACCTTGGGTGTGGCGCGGTCGATGATGGCGGCGGTGTCGACGCCGGTCGGCAGCGTCCCGAACACGGTGCCCCAGTCGCCGGACAGCCGGCTGACGCAGAACGCGTCGGCCACCGCCGGATGCCCGTGGCGGATCAGCAGCGCACCCTGCAGGGCGAGCGCCATGTCGCCAACGACCCGCCGCGCCCGGTGCTCGAGTGAGCTGACGTCGCTGAAACTCGCCTTCAGATCCGCGACGGCGGCGTCGAGTCGCGCGTCGGCTCCGGCAGCGGAATCGAGTTCGTCGAAGAAGACCTGAAGCGTCTCCGGCTGTTTCGCCATCGCGCGCAGGGTGTCCAGGGCGGCGACGTTGCCGGAACCTTCCCACACCGACAGCAGGGGAGCCTCCCGGTACAGCCGCGGCATCCGTGATTCCTCCACGTACCCGTTGCCGCCCAGGCATTCCAGGGCCTCGGCGGCGTGGATCGGGCCGCGTTTGCAGACGAAGTACTTGCTGACCGCCAGCGAGATGCGACGCAGGGTGTTCGCGTGCTCGTCGCCCGCGGTCGCGCGGTCGGTGAGCGCGGCCAGCCACAGGGCGACGGTCGTGGCCGCCTCCGACTCGACGGCGAGGTCGGCGAGCACGTTCCGCATCAGCGGCTGATCCACCAGGTGAGCGCCGAATGCGCTGCGGTGCACGGCGTGGTGCGCGGCCTGCGCGGTGCCGACACGCATGCCGGTGGCCGTGCCGATGGTGCAGTCGAGGCGGGTCATGTTGACCATCTCGATGATCGTCCGCACGCCGCGGCCTTCCTCGCCGACCAGCCACGCCACGGCCTCGTCGTACTCGACCTCGCTGCTGGCGTTGGAATGGTTGCCGAGTTTGTCCTTGAGTCGCTGCAGGTGCATCCGGTTGCGGGTGCCGTCCGGCAACACCCTGGGCAGGAAGAAACACGACAGTCCGCCGGGGGCCTGCGCCAGCACGAGGAACACGTCGGACATCGGCGCCGACGTGAACCACTTGTGCCCGGTCAGGACGTAACTGCCGTCGGACTGCGGCACGGCGCGGGTGGTGCCCGCGCGGACGTCGGAGCCGCCCTGCTTCTCCGTCATCGACATCCCGGCGATCAGCCCGGCCTTCGTCAGTGGAGGGTGCAGCGCCGGATCGTAGACCCGGGCGGTGAGCAACGGTTCGTACTGTTCCGCCAGCTCACGGTTGTGGCGCAGGGCGGGGACGACGGCGTACGTCATGGAGATCGGGCAGCCGTGACCGGGGTCGACCTGGCCCCACACCGCCATCTTCGCGGCCCGGACCAGGTGGGCGCGCGGGTTGGGGTCGGCCCACGGCGCGCCGTGCAGGCCCATCTCGACGGCAGTAGTCATCAATTGGTGGTACGCGGGGTCGTACTCCACCTCGTCGATGCGGTTGCCGTAGCGGTCGTGGGTGCGCAGGACGGGAGGGTGCGCCTCGGCGAGATCGCCCCAGCGCTGCGCCTCCTCGCTTCCGGCGAGGCGGCCGACGTCGTGCAGTTCCTCGAGCGCGTCGTGGGCGCCCTCGCGTTGCAGCGCTTCGAGGATCGGTGCGTAATCGGCCGCGTCGAAACTGACCAGCGGCGGCACCTGGTTGACGACCTCGTGTGTGGCACTCATGTCGGGCTCCCGAGGGATCGAAGGGTGAAGGTGAGCAGGGCGGGGATGATCGCGCCGTCGGCGGCACCGCGGGCCAGGGGCAGAATCAGGGCTTCGCCGATGGCGCCGACGATGCAGGCGGCGGTCACCGACGCGTCCTGTTCCGGGATCTCCCCGGCCTCGACGGCGGCGGCAATCGCGACCGCGAGGGCGTCGCGGAACGACTCGCGGAACAGGAGGCGTTCGGTGTCGACCTGCGGGTCGACGGGCTCGACGAGCAGCGCGTAGGCCAGGGTGGGTGCGCGCAGCGCGCGTTCGGCGAACGTGCTGACGGAGGCGGATACCGCGGCGACGCAGCGGCCCTCGGCGCCCCGGGCGGCGTTGCCGGATTCGACGGCGGCGCTCACCTCGCGACTGCAGACGATGCGGAAGACTTCCGCGAACAGTTCGCCCTTGTTCGCGAAGTGCCGGTAGACGGTGCCGGTGCCGACCCCCGCCTCGGCCGCGACCGCGGAGATCGAGCACCCGGCGTATCCGTGGCGGGCGATCAGCCCGATCGCGGAATCGATGAGGGTGGTGCGGAGCGCGTCCAGGCGTTCCTGGACGGCGGGTGTGCGCCGGTAGGCCATATTCAAGGAGTGAACACCCGTTCCGTTCTTCCGTCAAGGGTGCTAGCGTCGGCTGCACCAGCGAGGAAAGGCGCACTCGATGACTTCCGACGTGGTACTCGTCCGCAAGGACGGCCCGGTCACGACCATCAGCCTGAACCGGCCCGAAGTCCGCAATGCCGTCGACCGGCCCACCGCCGACGCGCTCGCCGACGCCTTCCGCGCATTCGACGCGGACGAGGACGCGTCCGTCGCGGTGCTCCACGGTGAGGGTGGAACATTCTGTGCGGGAGCGGATCTCAAGTCGATCAGTTCCGGGAACGGGAACCGGGTCGCACCCGACGGTGACGCTCCGATGGGGATCTCCCGGATGCGGTTGTCCAAACCGGTGATCGCCGCGATCGACGGGCACGCGGTGGCAGGCGGGCTCGAACTGGCGCTGTGGGCCGACCTGCGGATCGCTGGTGCGGATGCCGTCCTCGGAGTGTTCTGCCGCCGCTGGGGCGTGCCGCTCATCGACGGCGGAACCGTCCGCCTGCCGAGGCTCATCGGGGAGAGTCGCGCGATGGACCTCGTCCTCACCGGCCGGCCCGTCGACGCCGACGAAGCCCTGAGCATCGGGCTGATCAACCGGAAGGTCGCGGCCGGGGAGGCCCTCACCGCGGCTCGGCAGCTGGCCGCCGAGATCGCCGGTCTGCCTCAGGTGTGCCTGCGGCAGGACCGGTTGTCGCTACTCGAGCAGTCGGGGCTCACCGAGGATCAGGCCCTGCTGAACGAATTCCGGCACGGTGCAATCTCTCTGGCCAACGGAACGGTCGAGGGTGCCGCACGCTTCGCCGCCGGGGCAGGCAGGCACGGTGATGCTGCGCCCGTGAGTACTTATTAACCAAGGGCGGTTGATAAGCACTCACGGGGGATAGCATTGTGCGCGTGGATGACTGGTCGGACGAGCGGTCCTCACCCGCGAACACGCTGCCGCCGGGGACGCCGGGTGCCTCCTGGCGACGAGTGCGGTTCCGGCGCGCGGTGTGGTGTGCGTACCTGCTCGCGCTGGCCGTCACGATCTACACGCTGGGGCTCCCCACCGACCGCATCTACCAGGCGACGTGGATCGTCGCCGGCCTCGTCGCCTTCACGATAGACCGGCCGTGGCAGGACCATCTGCGCGTCGTGCGGGACTGGTTGCCGCTCATCGCCGCTCTCGTCGTGTACGACCTCAGCCGGGGGTTTGCCCACGAACTCGGGATGCCGGTGCGGGCGGAGGAACTGGTGTCCGTGGAGACCTGGCTGTTCGGCGGCACGATCCCCACGGTGTGGTTGCAGGAGAATCTGCTGTCCCCGACGGGTGAGCTGCCGTGGTGGACTCTGCTCACGGGAATCGTCTACACCAGCCACTTCATCGTTCCGTGGGTCGTCGCGGCCGTCTTCTACGTGTACTCGCGCGACCTGTGGTCGGGGTACATGCGGCGGGTGCTGTTGTTGTCGTATCTCGGCCTGGTCACCTACATCCTGCTTCCGTCCGTTCCGCCGTGGCTGGCCGCCGAGGGGGACGTGATCTCGGGCAGCGTGGGCCGCGTCGCCGGTTTCGGATTCGGTGTGGTCCCCACTGATGTCAGCACACGATGGCTGGAGGCGCAGAGCAACCCCGTCGCCGCGCTGCCGTCCCTGCACGCGGCGTTCGCCCTGCTCGTGGCCGTCGCTCTCTGGCCGTTCGCGAAGAACCTGTGGTCGCGGGCGCTGCTGGTCGCCTACCCGCTCGCCATGGCGTTCGTGTTGGTCTACGGCGGCGAGCACTACGTCGTGGACGTGCTGGCGGGATGGGCGTACCTGGGCCTGGCGGTCCTGCTGGCACGGGCGTGGGAGTCCCGCACGACGGTATGGCCCGGCCGGGCCGTCACCGCCGGCCGCCCGCGGCGTCGCTGGTGACCGACACCTCGTCGAACATGGGCTGGAGGAAAGGCAGGATGCGGCCTACGATCGCCTCGTTGTACGCGACCGGTTGCTGATTCGGATTCGCGTGACCGGTCCCGTCGAGCTTCGCCACCAGCAGCGCGCCGTCGGTCCCGCCGGACTGTTCGACGAGGATCTTCTGCGTGTAGTCGACGTCGACCACCTGGTCCTTCCACCCCGCGCGGGGACGCACGAAGACGATCCCGGGCCGCGGCTTGTCTTCCGTCTCCACCGCCAGCGACTTCAGGTTGTCGATCGCACCGGACGCGACGATGGTCTTGAACTGCGATTCGATCAGCCCGTTGCTCGCCACGTCCTCCGACAGGACCTTCTCGGTGAGGACCTCGTCGACGACGTCGCGGAACTCGTCGACGTCGACGTGCGGATACCAGTCCGACTTCGTGTCGAGGAACCTGCTCTGCCGGGCCGCGGTCTCCACCAGCAGGCGCATCGTCCGGCTCTCCCGCGCGCCGGGGAGCCAGCCGATCCACCTCAGCATGTCCTCGCCGCTGTCGCGGCTCCCGGCCCGGACGGCGTGCAGGTCCACCGGGGTGCAGTCGAGTACCACTCCGATGAGGTTGGCGTCCGTGTCCTCGTAGATGTGCTGCGCGACCTCCAGCGCGACGACGCCACCCATGCTGTGCCCGGACAGGACGAGGTTGTCGATGCCCTCGTCGGCCGCGCGGGCGGCGATCAGTTCGCTGATCACCTTGGTGTCGATGCCGCCGTTGTCGTACTGGACCGCCCATACCCGCCCGATGCGGTCGTACGAGGACAGGGTGCGGGCCGTGTCGGTGGCATCCTTGTTGCCCAACCCGACCAGGTCGACGACGGCGGTGTCGTGGTCTGCGGGCGACTGCGCGTCGTACACCTCGTGGATCTGTGGCTGGGTGAGTGCGAGTCGCTCGCGTTCGGGTTGCACGTCGTGAACCCAGTACTGGCCGCCGGCCAGGAGCAGGGGGACGGTCCCGAGCGCGACCGCGGCGAGGAGGCGCCGGGTGCGACCGAATTTCTGCCACTGGTGACCGAGCCGTGTCGCGTGCAGACGCGCCTTGCGGCGATCGTTGCTCCAGTCGGCCACGGTGGACGGATGGCGTGTCATTCTCTCCGACATCCACTCCGATGGTACGCGCGGGAGCAGAGGGGCCCGGTGGCATGGAAGTTACGGTGCGTTACAGCAGTTGGACATTCGCCAGTTTCCAGCCGCTGCCCTCGTGGACCAGCGCCAGTTGCATGCGGTTCCGGTCGACACGAGGGTCCGGGGAGTTGGAGTTGGTGACCGTCTGGTCGAGGAACACCAGGACTTCGGCGGCGTCCTGATCGCCGCTCGCCAGCCCGGCCTGCACGATCTGGGCGGACGACGTGGCCTGGTACTGGACGATCATGTCCCGCAGGTTCGACGCCACTGCGAATACTGTCCGGCGAATGCGCCGACGGAGTTGCTCTTGACCAGCGACAGGTTGGTAAGACCATCGCCGACCGCACCACCCAGTCGCCGGTGCTGGCATGGTGCAGCGCCTTGTGCGGTGTGGTGAGCAGGAAGTTGAACTTGGGCGCCACCAGCTTGTAGACGTCGGCAGTCGCCGAGCACCCGAACGTCTTCCGCTTCCTGGCGGACGGCGAGCTGAAACAGGACGGCGCGGGATCAGCCCTGTCCCTCGACGTCGAGCGCGACCTCACCGACCGGCTGGCCGACGAAGTACCCGGTGTCCGGTTTTCCGGAGTCTTTCGACGACTCGAGCCACAGGTCGGTGGTCGAGACCATGATCCCGACCGCGGCGCGGGCGGTGAACCGGACGTCGGAGACTTCGGCGGACACGGACTCGAAGATCGTCGACGCGACCCCGGCCAGCCATGGGATCGAACTCGATCCCACCGAACCTCTCTGCCTCGCACTTGCCCGCATCAACGCCCCGTGAGTACTTGTCAACCGCGGGCGGTTAATAAGTACTCACGGCGGAAGCGGCTGGACTCCGGACAGAGGGCGGCGACCGGGGCGACGTCGGCCGCGTAGTCGACGTCGCGGAGCGTCGGCAGCGACAGCACCTCGGCGCCCGCCGCGAGGAGCGCCTCCCGGGTGAGGCGTCCGGTGTCCGGACTCGACGTGGGAACCGGGCGGATCGCCTCCGCCGCCACGGCGTCGGGCACTCCGAGGATCCACCACCCGCCGTCCTCCGCGAGTCCGAGGACGCATCGGCCCTTCCTCTCGGTGAGCAGGTCCGCCGATTCCGCGAGCAGTCCCGCCGTCACCTGCGGTGTGTCCGTGCCGATCTGGAGGACCGGCAGGCCGAACGCGTCGAACGTGTCGGTGTGGGCGTTCACCAATCGCTCCGCGAAATCCTCACCCCGTTGCGGCAGCACCGTGAAACGGTCGAGCGCCGACGCGATGTCGGTGCCCCGGACCGCCCGGCCGAGGTCGCCGGTCATCGCCACCACCCGCCGCGCGGCACCCGCACCGGTGACGGCGTCCAGGGTGTCCAGCAGCGAGGCGGCGGCGAGGTCGGCGGCCCGGGCGTCGCCGACGTCCCGCGCGAGCCGGGTCTTCGCGAACCCGGGCACCGGCGCCTTCGCGACCACGAGCACCGCGACGTCGAGAGTCACCCGATCACCTTCCAGAAGTCGTGGATGGCGACGACGGTGCCTTTCAGCGAACCCGACACCTTCGACGCGCCGGCGGTGCGCGGGCGATACGTGATGTCACGCTCCACGACCCGCCAGTGGGCGCGGCCGGCGAGCACCAGTAGCTGCAGCGGGTAGCCCGACCTGCGGTCGTCGACGCCCAAGTCGAGGAGGTCCTGTCTGCGCACGGCTCTCATCGCCCCGAGGTCGTGGATCGGCAGGCCGTACCGGCGCCGGAGTCGTGCGGCGAGGACGGCGTTGCCGGTCCTGCTGTGCAGCGGCCACGTGCCGCGCCGATCAGCTCGCCGCCGTCCCACGGCGAGATCGGCGCCCGAGTCCAGCGCGGCGACCAGCCGGGGGAGTTCACCCGGGTCCATCGAGCCGTCGCCGTCCAGCACGCAGACCACCGGTGTTCGCGCCGCCAGCACGCCGGCGTGCACGGCCGAACCGTATCCCGGGACCTGCTCCCGCACCACCGACGCACCGTGCGCGCCGGCGACTGCGGCGGTGTCGTCGGTGGAGTTGTTGTCCACCACCACCGTCCGGTAGTCGGGTGGCACCGCGGCCAGCACTCCGGGCAGGGATCCGGCCTCGTTCATGCACGGGATCACGACGGTGACGTCCCGTGCACGGATCGGTGCGCGCTCAGACACGGGGAGGTCCCGCCGGCGCCGCGTTCCTCAGGGGTGCGTGCGCGAACGCCGCGATCCCCTCGGCGGGCATGATCTGCGCCCGGAACCCCAGCCGCTCCCGGGCCAGCCGGGGGTCGGCGACGATGTGCCGCACGTCGCCGGGACGGTACTCGCCGGTGACGACGGGTTCGGGGCCACCGTACGAACGCGCGAGCGTCGCGGCCACCTCGCCGATCGTGATCGGTTGTCCCGAGCACACATTGAACGCCGAGAATCCGGTCAGCGCCGCCTCGACCGCAGCCACGTTCGCCGCCGCGACGTCGTGGACGTGCACGAAATCCCGCGTCTGCCTGCCGTCCTCGAACACGTGCGGTGGGTCGCCGTTCTCGAGGGCGGAACGGAACATCGCGGCCACCCCGGAGTACGGGGTGTTGCGCGGCATGCGATCGCCGTACACGTTGTGATAGCGCAGAGCGGTCACGGAACCGCCGGTGGCCAGTGCCCAGGCGAGCGCATAGTTCTCCTGCGCGACCTTGCCTGCGGCGTAGAGACTCCGCGGCCGTAGTGGCGAGTTCTCCTCTACGAGTGCCCACTCCAGACGCTCTCCGGTATCGGGATCCGTCTCGTCGAAGATTCCGGCTGCCAGGTCCTTCTCCCGGCGGGCGGCCGGTTCCACGAACTCGCCCCGCCCGTTGCGGTACCGGCCTTCTCCGTAGACGACCATCGACGACGCGAGTATCAGCTTCTCGCAACCCGACTCGTGCATCGCGGCGAGCAGCGTCGCGGTGCCGAGATCGTTGTGGCTGGCGTAGGCCGGGGCATCGCTCACATCCACACCGGCACCGACGACGGCGGCCTGATGGCATACGACGTCCACACCCCGCAGCAGTTCGATCAGAGCGGGAAGGTCGCGGACGTCGGCGCGTCGCACACCGTCTGGCGGCTCGACGTCGGCACCGTGCGCGGAGCGGAGCAGCGCATCCACGGCCACGACGTCGTGGCCGGCTCCGGTCAGCGCGGCGCGGACGTGACTGCCGATGAATCCGGCCGCACCCGTGAGCAGTACGCGTGTTCCCGTCATGGCAGCTCGATCGGCAGTGTCACACCCTCGTGGACGCGGCAGGCTTCGCAGGCGCCCTCGGGCGCGGCGGCGATCGCGGACCGCACCAGCGTCTTCAGCGACCCGAGATTGCGCTGGAACTCGGCGAACACGTCCACGGCGCGTACACCGCCGCCGGCCTCGATCCCCGCATCGAGGTCGGTGACCAAAGCGATGGTGGCGTAGCACATCTCGAGTTCCCGGGCGAGGACTGCCTCGGGGTGGCCCGTCATGTTGACGAGGGTCCAGCCCTGCCGGGCGAACCACAGGCTCTCCGCCCTGGTCGAGAAGCGCGGTCCCTCGACCACCACCAGCACACCGCCCTCCACGGTGCCCGGCCGGGCGGCGGCCTTGCGCAGGTCCGAGCAGTACGGGTCGGCGAACTGCACGTGCACGCCGCCTCCGTCGAAGTACGTCTGGGTGCGCCCGCTGGTGCGATCGACCAACTGGTCGGGCACGACCATCGAGCCCGGTCCGAGGTCCGGGGTGAGGCTGCCGGCGGCGCAGGGTGCAAACACCTGCCGCACGCCCAGCGTGCGCAGCGCCCACAGGTTCGCGCGGTACGGGATGGTGTGCGGCGCGAATTCGTGCCGGGCGCCGTGGCGGGGGAGGAACGCCACCCGCCTGCCCTCCACGTCGCCGACCGTGATCGGGGCGCTGGGGCGGCCGTACGGAGTGTCGATCGTGACGTCCGCGGCGTCCTCGTCGAAGAACGAGTAGAAGCCGCTCCCGCCGATCACGGCGACGTCCGCGCGGGCCGGTTCGCGTGCACTCATTGCGGTCATGCAGTCAATCCTCCGTCGTTATGCTGGGCGCGAGTGCGACTTTCGCCGAAGGAGATGACGTCATCGGATCCCCGCAGCGCGCCGAGGAGCGGAATATTCCGTACCGCGACGTCGTGGGCGCCGCGCTCGCCCTGATCCTGGTGGTGGTCGCGTTCGTCGTCCCGCGCCTGGGAAACGAGACCATCACCCCGATCGTCAACCGCACCGCGGAGAGCGTGCGGGACTTCGCGGACGCCGCGCCGCTGTTCGGGTTCCGCGACGTGCACTTCGGGTGGGGGACGCCGGTCGCCGTCGCCGTCGCGGCGGCGGTCGTGATGTGGGGGCCGGGCCTGGCACAGACGCTGGCGTGGCGTCGCCTCACGGTGGGAGTGTGGCTCGTTTCCGCCCTGTGGTCGATGGCGCTCGCGCTGGTCGACGGCTGGCAGCGTGGCTTCGCCGGGCGCCTGACCTCCACCGATGAGTATCTCCACGAGGTCCCTCGTGTCACGGACATCCCCGCGACGCTGCGCGGTTTCGCGGGGCGGATCCTGGACCTGCAGGCCGATTCGTGGACCACCCACGTGTCCGGGCATCCGCCCGGTGCGCTCCTGACGTTCGTCTGGCTCGACCGGATCGGACTCGACGGCGGTGCCTGGGCGTCCGCGCTGTGCGTCGCGGTCGGATCCAGCGCCGGGGCCGCGGTGATCGTCGCCATCCGTGCGCTCGGCGACGAGGCCATGGCCCGCCGCGCGGCCCCATTCCTCGTCCTCGCACCCGCCGCGATCTGGGTGGCGGTGTCGGCGGACGCACTGTTCGCCGGTGTGGTGGCGTGGGGGATCGCCCTGCTGGCCCTGTCGGCGACTCGGGCCGTCCCGGTCCCCGCCCTCGTCGCGGTGGCGGCGGGCGTGCTGCTCGGGTTCGGTGTCTACCTCAGTTACGGGCTCACGCTGATGGCGATTCCGGCGGTCGCCGTCCTGGTGATCGCGCGCACGGCCCGCCCGCTGGTCGGCGCGCTGGTCGGTGCGCTCGCGGTGGCGGCTGTGTTCACGCTGTACGGATTCTGGTGGTTCGACGGCTACCAACTGGTGCAGGAACGGTATTACCAGGGCATCGCGTCGGATCGTCCCTTCGCCTACTGGGGCTGGGCCAACTTCGCGTCGCTCGTCTGCGCGGTGGGGTTGGCGGTGCCCGCCGCGCTGCCCCGGGCGTTCGCCTGGTCACGGGTGCGGGCGCTGTCGCCGGTTCCCCTCCTCGTACTCTCCGCGCTGCTGGCGGTGGTGATCGCCGACCTGAGCGCGTTGAGCAAGGCGGAGACCGAGCGGATCTGGTTGCCGTTCGCAGTGTGGCTTCTCGCCGCCCCCGCACTCCTGCCGCGCGGAAGCCATCGGTTCTGGCTCGCGGTGCAGGCCGCCGGTGCGCTGGCCGTCAACCATCTTCTGTTCACGAACTGGTGACGGCCGGCGCATCCGAGGTGCCGTTCGGGGGCAGACGGTCACTTGGTCGCGATCGTGATGGTGGCGATTCCGACCAGCAGCCCCGGCTTCACGGCGTCGGTCTTGAACGTCTCGTTCAGCAGTCCGGCCGCGTCCTCCGAGATCTTGACCTCGGTACCCTGCAGGATCGCGGTGTCGTTCGGTCCTGTCTGCAGCGGCTTCAACGTGCGGCCGTTGAGATCGAACAACACCGCATCGGCCGCCGCGGGCGCACCGTTGACGCTCACGTCCCCGGTGAGCAGCGACGTGCCCGGGTCGATCGCGAAATCGGTGAGTTCGACGACGGTGCCGGGTGCCGCCAGCGACAATCCACTGCCGTCGTGCATGATCTCGCCCTGTACGTAGGGATCGACCGTGCCCGGCTCCCAGTACTTGACGTTGCCGCCGGTGATCGGAAAGCTGACCGATCCGTCGGCGAGGGCCGCCGTACCCACCACTCCGGGAGTGAGGCCGAGCGTCGTCAGGGCTCCGGTGAAGCCGGAATCCAGTGCGACAGCGGTACTCACCCCGGTCAGGTTGTCGACCTGGGCGACGGGTGCGGGTTGCGTGGCTGCTGCTGCGCTGACATTCGACGATGCATTCGAATCGTTGCTCGAGCACGCCGCGAGCGGGGTCAGGGCGAGGGTGCCGATGGCCGCTGCTACGAGTGCTTTTCGATAGTTCGACATGATGATCAAACAACCTTTCCGGAGGAAGGGGTGGTGGGTGGATGTTCACTAGGTATTCGGTGCGACTTCGCCGTCGGATGGGAGAGCTCTTACGCCCATTCCATCCGCACGAAGTACCGATTGGCGTGCTGCAGAACATCGATCACGCTCAGTCCGGCGGCGCGTGCGACCCCGGACATCGCGGCGACACTCACACTCGCCCAGGCGAACCACTCGCCGGCGAGATGCTCCGTCTCCCAGCGCAGTAGTTCGTGACAAACTCCTGTCGTGGTCGGCGGATCCACCTCGGCGATCACAATTCCGTGTGGTTGCAACAATTCTCGCGCGCGACGCAGTATCCGCACCGGCTCTCCGCCGATGCCGATGTTGCCGTCGGCGAGCAGCACCCGGTCCCAGTGCCCGGACCGTGGAAGCGGCGCGAAGATGTCCCGGTGCAGCGCGAGTCCACCGCGGCGGATCGTGAGTTGCACTGCCGTGAACGACGAATCGACGCCCAGCGCCGCGACGCCGGCCGACACGAGCGCCGCGGTGAGGCGCCCCGGTCCGCATCCGAGATCCACGGTGGCGCCGTGACAGCCGGTGAGCATCACCCGGTCCGCGATCCGATCGGAGAGTGAGGATGCATCCCCGCCCATCCACCGGCCCACCGGCAGGGGGCGACGCGTTCCCCGTGCGTCGCGCACCCAGCACGGGAGTCCCGCCGACGCGCGCCGCATCAGAAGGTCCGTGGACACGTCGGCTCTCCTCATGAGCCGCTCACCGTGTCACCATCCTTGCGGGACAGCGCGAGTCGGGTGGCGTACGCGACGGCGGACACCGCGAAGAACGTGGCGGTGAGCAGCAGCCAGCGGTCGAGGAACGGTCCCTGCGTCAGCCCCGTCGCAGCGAGATACGCGTCGGCACCCTGCTCGATGATTCCCGGCAGGAACAGCAGCAGCGTCAGCCCGGACGCGAGCGCCGGTACGCGAATATAGTTGAGCGCCGAAACCGGCTGCGGTCGTGGCGGTCTCCTGCCCCGCAACGCGTTCAGCCCGGACGTCAGGGACCGGTCCGCGAGCGCGTACAGCGGGAACAGCACGAGGTCGTGGGCGATCACCGCGCCGAGGAACCACACGGCGATCGACTTCCACCACACGTCCTGATTCCACAGATTCTGCGGACCGACCACCGCCACCGCATAGCCGGCGAGGGCGAACGTGAACAGCACCGCCAGCAGATGCAGCGGGTTGGCTCCGTAGAAGCGGGCGAATCGGCGCATCTCACGCCTCCCGGAATTCGATGGCCCGCACCCATTTGGTGTTGTGGACGCCGGGCAGGGCGGGAACGATGATCCGGGCGGGGTAGCCGTGGTCGAGGGACAGGTCCGCGCCGTTGACCTCGAGGGCGAGCAGGGCGTCGGCGTCGCGCACCTGATCGGACGTCAGCACCGCCTGGTTGAACGCCCCGGACCGTTCCAGCGACGTCACCTTCGCCGACGTGAACGCCGTCACCCCGGCGGCGTCCGCGAGGTCACGCAGTCGCACGCCCGTCCACGTCTCGGTGGTGGACCATCCTTCGACGCACGCGATCGGAAGGGACGCGGTGTGCGGCGGCATCGCGCGCAGTTGACTTCGGCTCAGCTGCACGGGTTCCGCGCCACCCGTCACCGAGAGCCGCCAGGTGTCGCCGATCTGCTCCGGGGTGATCTGCGCGGCCGCGGCGGTGCGGTTGATCTGAAAGTCGTTGGGACCGTCGCCGTACGAGCGGCCGCGGGGGAGGAGTAGCGCGGCGCTGCGCAGGAACCCGCCGGTGGTCTGCCCGACCGACAGGACGGCGACCAGGGCGGCGCCGCCACCGACCAGGGCGAGGGCGCCGCGGCGGCTGATCGTGGGCGGGGTGGGGTCTTCGGCCACGAGGCCGTTCTCGTCCGGCGGTTCGGGGCGCGTGTCCGCGCGGGACGTGCGCAGCACTTCCCGGAACGACCGGGAACGCAGCGACCTCACCATCAACGGCACCTTCAGGATCGTGTGCGTCACGAACCCGGCAATGAAGACCCACGCGCCCCAGTAGTGCGCCGTGTAGAAGTCGAAGCCGAAGATGTAGTCGTACTGAATGTTCAGGACCCCGGTGATGATCTCGAACAGCGCACCGCCCACCAGGGCGATCAGCGACAGACGTTCGAGCGCCTGCGCCGGCGACCGCACCGGCGGAAACACGAACAGTTTGGGGATCACCGACCACAGCTTGGCGAGCACGATCGGCACCAGGATCAGTCCGAGCCCGACGTGCAGCCCCTGCGTGAGCCGGTACAACCACGACGGCCGGGTGGGCCACGCGAAGTACGGAAGGTGCAGCCACCCGACGTCGCCGGGACGGGCCTGCCCGAACTGCGGACCGTACGCGATGTACGAGAGCAGTCCCGTGACGATGACGACCGGAAGTCCGATGAGCAGGACGAGGCCGAATACCGAGGTCAGCCACGGTCCGCGCAGTGGACTGCGTAATCGTGGGCCGCGAGAGTTGTCGGTCATGGTGTGTCAATCCCTCCGGCTCGATCATCTCGGGCCTCAGAGGTAATTCGGTGCCGCCACCGTGCAGGACTGCTTCGCCCGTGAGTACTTGTCAACCGCCGGACGTTGACAAGTACTCACGGGTGCGAAGCACCTCCGTGGCGGATCTCGTCGCGGGGCTGGTCGTACCGGACCATCTCGTATCCGATCATCGCGACCAGGACCGCGGTGAGCACGCCCAGGGTGGCGAGGGCCGGGATGTGCCAGACGACGGGGAGCAGCGCGATCAGCACGACCGCTGTCACGACGCGCGGCACGGTGACCGACCCCGTCGCGTACGCCTTGAACGCGACCAGCGCGAGGAGGTACAGCGCCGCGCCGCCGAACAGTGCGATCAGCGGCCAGCCGTACAGCGGGTCGGTGAGCCGGTGATGGTTGCCGTCGCCGACGTACGACAGGATCTTCTTCAGGCCGAGCGACAGCATCACGATCCCGATCACCATCGGCAGGTGCAGGAAGCTGTAGCAGTTCCGGGCGATCCTGATCTGACGCGCACCGGTCGCCTCCTCGAAGGCGTGCTCGACGGCCAGCGACGTCACGTCGAAGTACGACCACCACAGCAGCCCCGACACTGCCAGTCCCAGCAGCGAGGCGACGATGATCGCCCAGGAGATCGGCAGGCTCGCCACACCGATGCCGATCGACACGATCGACTCGCCGAGCGCGACGATGATGATGAGGCCGTGCCGTTCGGCGAAGTGGCTCACCGACCGCAACCGCCAGTCGGTACCGCCGATCAGTGTGCCGAGGTAGTCGCCGGCGAGGGCGAGGATCCACATCACCGTCTGCGCGGTGCCGGTGAGTTGCGACGCGATGAGCAGGAACACGGTGCCGGTGATCATGCTCGGTGCGAAGCGCAGCACCTGACCGCGCAGCTGGGGGTCGGTGCGGCTGATCACCCAGAACATCACCAGGTGCAGCAGGCGGACGACGAAGTACCCGAGGGCGAAGATGACGGGGCCGTCGAGTCCGCCGGCCAGGTCGTCGAACGCCTCGGGGATCGTCAGGGCCGTGATGAACATGGCGCCCATCGCGCCGAACATCACCACCCGCACGATGCCCTCGTCGGCGCGCACGAGGTTGCAGAGCCAGGCGTACCCCACCCAGCTCCACCACAGGACGGCCATCACCAGTGCGCCGCGCAGCAGGTTCACCCCGGTGGGGTCCTCGGCCATCAGGTCGGTGACGCGGGTGAGCGCGAAGACGAAGACGAGGTCGAAGAACAGCTCGAGCGGCGATACCGACGCTCGCTCTTCGACGAGACGGGGACGCAAACGATGGGCAAAAGTCACGGGGAGAATGCTGCCACCGGACAGCGACGCGGGAAAGTCCTACGAACGGCGGCGACCCGTGGGGGCGGCCGCAGCCTTTCGTTCGGGCGTACCGACGGGGTGCGGGGGATCCGCGCGGTTGAGAACAACGCCGTGGTGACGAGCAGTGCGGTGACGGCGTACGCCCCCGGAGCGCCTCGAGTCGCGCGCCGGAATTGATGTCGAGGACGCCCTGGGCGGTGGTTTCGGGGACCGACGCCTCCTCCAGGGCCGCGGCCAATTGTGTGTCGGGTGAACCCACCACGGTGGGATCACGGAAAGCCCGTGAGAGGGCCTCGAACCGGATTATGCTCGGACGATGGCCGGAATTCTCGTGGGAGATCCCGGACTACCGTGACCGAGCCCGGATCCGGGGTGGCATCTGCGGATCCGGTTGGCATGCACGAAGAGAGGTTTCCGGTGAACGATATCGATCCGGAGGATAGCGGACCCATCGATTATCTCGTGGTGGAGTTCCCTGCCGACCGACGACCGGACGGATCAGCGTTGGCGATCCTCCGCGAACTCGTCGAGCAGGGCACCGTGCGAGTGCTCGACCTGGTCTTCCTTCGCAAGGAAACGGACGGCTCCGTCGTGGCGATCGACGTCGTCGACGTCGGACTCGTGGGCGATATAGATGTGTCGCTCTTCGCCGAGGCCTCGACCGGCCTACTCGACCTGACGGACATCGCCGACGCCGGATCCGTGCTCGAGCCAGGTGCTTCGGCTGCGGTACTGGTCTACGAGAACACTTGGGCCGCACCGCTCGCAACCGCCCTGCGTCGCACCGGAGCGCAACTCGTGGCGTCGGGCCGCATCCCTGTACAGGGCATCCTGGCGTCACTCGACGCTCTCGAAGCCAGAAACTGATACCGAGGACAACACCATGCCTGGACTTCTCCGCGGGATCGCCCGCACCGCTGTCATCGCCGGAACCGCGACGTCCGTGTCGAATCGAGTGTCTCGACGTCAGGGCCAGCGGTGGGCGGCGAAAGAGCAACCGCAGCAGCAACCGCAAGCACCGCAGAACGAGGCCCCGGCCTACGCCGAGGCACCCCCGCCGCAGGCCGCCCCCACACCCTCCTCGGGAGGAGGGAGCGTCGACCGGATCGCCGCTCTGAAGGATCTCGGAGAACTCCGAGCGCAAGGTGTGCTCACCGAAGCCGAATTCAACGCCGAGAAGGCGAAGATCCTGGCGTCCTAGGACGACCGCGGCAGTCTCCTACTTTATCCACGGCATGGAAGGTACTCCGTCGAGAATCGTCGTCGCGGCCATCTCCGGGGTGTGGAGGGCGAGCCGCTTGTCGAAGAACTCCGCGAAGGTCTGCGCGTCCTCGTCCTCGGCGACAGTGGCGTTCCGGGCGACGGCGGTCTTGATGCCACCGGGATGCACGCACGTCACCTGGACGGGGTGCTTGGCGATCAGCATCTCCTGACGCAGCGACTCGGTGAAGCCGCGGACGGCGAACTTCGCGGCGTTGTAGGCGCTCTGGCCGGGCACTGCGATCAGCCCGCACAGGCTCGAGATGTTGACGACGTGTCCGTCGCCGGACGCGATCAGATGCGGCAGAAAGGCTTTGGTCCCGTTGACGACGCCCCAGAAGTCGATGTCCATGATCCGCTCGATGTCCTTGAACTCGGACTTCTCGACGCTGCCGTTGTAGGCGATGCCGGCGTTGTTGTAGATCTGGTGGACCGTGCCGAAGTGTGCGACGACGTCGTCCGCGTAGGCAAGCACTGCTTCCCGTTCGGCGACGTCGAGCTTGGCGCCGTAGTTCGCGAGATCGAGGGCGAGGGCCCGGCCGATGCCGGATCTGCTCCGGTGATGACGGCGACTTTGCCGTCGAACGTACTCATGTGGATGCAACCTGTGCTGTGTCGGGGTGAATCTTCAGGACGTGCCGGCGCAGGGCTGCGCCGAGGTCGGTGACCGCCTGGCGTGCCTCGGCGAGGATGCTGACCTGGAGGTGGAAGTCGTGCCAGAGGTCGTCGAACCGGAGATGGTCGAGGACGCCCCCCGCGGCGGCGACGGCTGCTTCGATCTTCTCCGCGTCGACGGAGATCGGATCGTCGCCGGCGGTGTGCACGACGATCGGCGGCAGGCCCGCCATGTCGCCGTACACCGGGGAGATCCCCGGCGATCGCGGATCGTGGTGTCCGGCATAGCGCGGGGCCCATTCCGCCGTCATGGACGGAAGGATGAGGGGATCGCGCAGCACCGGGCGCGTCCTGTCGACGTCGATCGCGAGGTCGGCCCATGGGCAGATCAGGCCGAGCGCGGCCGGGGCGGGGAAGCCACGATCACGCAATGTCATCGCGAGCGCCAGCGTCAGTCCGCCGCCGGCGGAATCACCCGCGACGACGGTGGTGTTCGGGTCGAGTCCGTCGTCGAGTAGCCGGGAGTAGACCGCGACCATTTCCTCGAGCGCAATCGGGTAGCGGGATTCCGGTGAGCGTGAGTAGGCGGGGATCACCGCGGCCGTCCCGGCGGCCGCGGCGAGGTGCGCGACCAGGCCGCGGTACCCCTTCGCGCTCCCGAGGGCGTATCCGCCGCCGTGGAGGTAGATCAGCGTCCCGCCGGTGGTGTGCGCCGGCCGCACCCGGACGACGGGGACACCGGCGACCGTGTCGCGCTCGAACCGGGTGCCGCGAGGCGGGCGCGCGGCGGCCGTCACCGTCTCGACCATGAGGCGCTTCGTCCCGACGGGCACGCGGTGGGACGCAAACAGCGGTCGTGCGCTGCGCAGACAGGTCCGGATGACACCTCGGTCGATGTTCCTCATGCCGGCGCCCCGAACTGCAGGAGCCCGTCGTGAACCGGGTCTTCGAGGAGCATCGTGGAGTCCTTCTCGTAGTGCATGAGAACCTTCCACGGCTCCTTGGACCCCTGGCGGGGCATGACATCCTTGCCGCGCTGCACGTACCCGGACTGCAACTGGTCGAGCATGCCGATGTCCATCGCGGAGTTCTCCACGTCGCGGGGCGTCGCGACGGTGTGACCGCTCTCGTCCATGTACCGGAGCAGCCGGCACAGGTAGGCGCCTGCGATGTCGGACTTCAGGGTCCACGGCGCGTTGGTGTAGCCGAAAACCCAGGCCAGGTTCGGGATTCCCTCGACGAGCACCCCTTTGTAGGTCATCTGCCCGTGCAGCGGGCGGGGCTGCCCGTCCACGGACAGTTCCATTCCGCCGAGCACCTGGATCTTCAGGCCGGTGGCGGTGACGACGACGTCCGCCTCCAGTTCCCGTCCCGACTTCAGCAGGATGCCCTTCTCGGTGAACGTGTCGATATGGTCGGTGACGATCGACGCGTCGCCGGACGACAGCGCGGTGAAGAGGTCCGCGTCCGGCACCGCGCAGAGGCGCTCGTCCCACGGCATGTAGTTCGGCGTGAAGTGGCTCATGTCGAATCCTGGGCCGAGGCGTCGTCGAACCTGCCAGAGCAGGAATCGCCGCATCTGCCGGGGCCACCGCCGGCATGCCAGGTAGAGCCCGCGCTGGAGGGCGATGTTGCGCTTGCGTCCGAACGCGTACACCCACTTGGCGGGGAGGAATCGGCCCAGTACCTCGGAGATCTTGTCGAGTGCGGGTATCGAGAAGATGTACGACGGTGAGCGTTGCAGCATGGTCACGTGCTCTGCATCGCCGGCCATCGACGGGACCAGGGTAACGGCGGTGGCGCCGCTTCCGATCACGACGACCTTCTTACCGGTGTAGTCGAGGTCCTCCGGCCACTGCTGTGGGTGGACGCACCGGCCCTGGAACCGGTCCGTACCCGGGAAGTCCGGCAAGTGGCCGGCGTCGTAGTCGTAGTAGCCGGTGCAGCTGACCAGGTACCCGCAGGTGTAGGTGCGAATGTCGCCGGTTGCCTCGTGCAGGGCCGTCACGGTCCAGCGTTCCTCGGCCGTCGACCAGTCGGCCTCGACGATCTTCAGGCCGTAACGAATCTTGTCCTCGACGCCGAACTCCCGCGCGGTATCGGCGATGTACTGGCGGATCGACGCACCATCCGCGAGCACCTTCGAGTCGTGCCACGGCCGGAACTTGTAGCCGAACGTGAACATGTCGGAGTCGGACCGAATACCGGGGTAGCGGAACAGATCCCACGTCCCGCCCAGCCGCTCGCGGCGCTCCAGCACGGCGATGGTCTTGTGGGGGAACTCGGCTGCCACCTGGCAGGCCGTTCCGATGCCGGACAGTCCGGCACCGATGATCAGAACGTCGAAATGTGTCGTGCTCATGGCTTCCTCGCGCTTCTGCCTGCTGGGTTTGCAGGATGGGGTACAAACAGAATGACTGTGGGCCACGTCACAGGTCTTGACACTTCCGGACATGCTTTTAGCATTTCCCGACACCGCTTCCGGCGAGAGGGGAGTTGATCCCGTGGGAAGTCTGATCCGGGCCACGAACCTCTGGGGATGCGGCGACCTGATCCGGGAGCTGGGCGCCGACCCGGAATCGTTCCTCGCGCGCTTCCACATCCCACCGGGAGTCGAGCGCGAGGAGGACGCGTTCGTGTCGTTCGAGGCGGTCGTGCACGTGCTGGAGGCCGGCGCCGCCGACCTGGGCTGTCCGGACTTCGGGCTCCGGCTCTCATATTGGCAGGGCTTGGACATCCTCGGGCCCGTCGCCGTGATCGCGCGGAACGCGCAGACCGTGCACGGCGCGTTCGAGGCGATTGCCCGCTACTTCTACGTGCATTCGCCCGCCCTGAAGCTGACCGTCCGGCCGCGCACCGCAGGGGGTGACGTCCGGTTCGTCTACGAGATGACGGAACCGTCCATGCCCTATCTGCCTCAGGGGTACGAGCTGGCCATGGCCAACGGCGTCCGCATCCTGCGGCTGCTGGGCGGACCGGACGCGCGTCCCTCGATGATCTCGTTCGTGCACGACCAACTCGGGTCGGACGCCGCCTACCGGGATGCGCTGGACTGCCCCGTCCTGTTCGGACAGTCGTGGTGCGGGTTCGAACTGCCCCGCGCCCTGGCGGACCGGCGGATCGACAGCGCAGATCCGGAGACCCGGCGCATTGCCACGAAATACCTGGAATCCCACTACCTGCCGAGCACCGCGGCGCTGTCCGAACGGGTGTCGGAGCTGGCCCGGCGCCTGCTGCCCACCGGTCATTGCAGCGCCGAGGCCATCGCCGACCAACTGTCGATGCATCCGCGCACGCTGCAACGACGTCTGGCCGAGGAGGGTGTGCGATGCCAGGACCTCATCGAACGGGAGCGTCGCGACCAGGCGGCGAGATACCTCGCCGAACCGGGATTTCATCTCGGCCAGATCGCCGGACTGCTCGGCTACACCGAACAGAGCACCCTCAACCGTTCCTGCAGGCGGTGGTTCGGGAAGACGCCGAGGCAGTACCGGGCCGACCTGCACCCGTGAGTACTTGTTAACGTCGGGCGGTTAACAAGTACTCACGGGCGGCGGAGCCGCATTACTTGACGCCACCGGCGGTCAGGCCGGACACGATGCGGCGCTGCAACAGCAGCACGATGATGACGAGCGGGATGGTCACGACCGTTCCCGCTGCCATCACGGACGTGAACGGCTCCTCGTGCGGCTTGCTACCCGCGAACTGCGCGATGGCGACGGTGGCCGGCTGGGTCACGTCGTTGGACAGCTGACTGGAGATCAGGTACTCGTTCCACGACGCGATGAACGCGAGGATCGCGGTGGTGAACAGTCCGGGTGCGGCCAAGGGCAGCAACACCATTCGGAATGCCTGCCGCCTGCTGGCCCCGTCGATCCGGGCTGCCTCCTCGAGTTCCCACGGCAACTCCTTGAAGAACGCCGTGAGGGTGTAGATGGTGAGGGGCAGCACGAACGAGATGTTCGGGATGATCAAAGCCTGGTACGTGCCGAACCAGCCCATCGACGTGAACAGCTGGAACAGGGGCGTCAGGACGGCGACACCCGGGAACATCGACGCCGCCAGGATGATTCCGAGGACGACGTGCTTTCCCCGGAACTGCAGTCGCGCCAGTGCGTACGCGGTGCCGATGCCGACGATCAGGCCGATCGCGGTGGTCACGGCGCCGATGATCGTGCTGTTGACGAGCGCCCTGGCGAAGTGGTTGCCCGCCTCCGTCGAGAACACGCTCGCGAAATTCTCCAGCGTGACGTGGGTGGGCCACGGCGTGGTGTCGAACGTGTAGTCGGAGTGGCGGAAGGCGGTGACCACCATCCAATAGACGGGGGCCAGACCCCAGACGACGATCACCGCCAGGCCGAGGTAGGTGCGGATGGATGCGAGCGACGGTCCCCGGCGCCGGTGTACCACCGCGGGCCGGGACATCCCCGGTGTGACGACTGCTGTGGACATGGATCAGGCCTTTCGCTGCTGCTCTTGGGTGTCGATCACGTTGACGCCCATCACCTTCACCAGTACGTAGGCGACGGCGAAGATGAACAGGAACGTGATCGTGGAGAGGGCGGACGCGCTGTTGAAACCCTGGCGCATCTGGTCGATCACCAGGATCGACAGGGTGGTGGTGGCCGTGCCATCGCCGCCACCGCCGCCGGTGAGGATCGCCGGGAGGTCGTAGATCCGCAGGACGTCGAGCACCCGGAAGAGGACCGCCACCAGAATGGCCGGCTTGATGAGCGGCAACGTGATCGACCGGAACCGCTGCCAGACATTCGCGCCGTCCATCCGCGCCGCCTCGTACACCTCGGCGGGCACCATCTGCAGTCCGGCGAGGATCAGCAACGCCACGAACGGTGTCGTCTTCCAGGCGTCGGCGATCACGACGGCGAACCGGGCAGGCCACGTGTCACCGGTCCACAGGATCTCCGTGCCGAGCAACTTGTTGGCGATGCCGTCGTACGCGAAGACGAAGTACCACAGCTTCGCGGTGACGGCGGTCGGGATGGCCCACGCCACGAGGATGCTGGTACGTAGCAGTGCCCGACCGCGGAACGCCCGGTTCATGATGGTGGCGAACCACAGTCCCAGCGCGACCTCGATGGCGACCGTGACGACGGTGAAAAACACGGTGACCCACACCGACTGCCAGAACAGCGATCCCAGCGTGCCGCCGGGGCAGGACACGGATGCTCCGGTCGTGTCGGTGCACCGCTGGAACAGCCAGTGCGTGTAGTTCGACAGTCCCGCGAAACCCTGGTCGACGAACTTGCCGGTGGCGGGATCGATCGTCGGGTCCTTGAACAGCGACATCACCATGGCGCTGACCACCGGGTACAGAACGACGATGCCCAGCAGGATCATGGTCGGCAGGATCAGGAACATCGCCGCCCTGCTGCGCCCCGTCGGCGGTCGCGCCGGCACCGGTTCGCCGGATCCCGCGCCGCCTCGGTGTGGGGGAGCGGCTGTCTTCTCGAGTGAGAGTTCGTGAACGGTCATCGGCTGTCTCCTCTAGGACCCGGCCGCGGCGATCGCGGACTGGATGTCGGCGGCGGCCTGGTCCACCGTCTTCTCGCCTTTGATCGCGGCGTAGGCGTTGTTCTGCACGGCCCGGGTGACCGCGGGATAGAACGGGGTGACCGGCCGGGTCACGGCGTTCTCGATCGACGTCTTCAACGTGGGGAGGTACGGGTACTGCTCGACCAGTTCCGGGTCGTCGTAGACGTCGGCGCGGACGGGGGCGAGCGATCCCTGCGAGAGAAAGAACGCCTGCGACTTCTTCTCCAGGAAGAACTTCAGGAAGTCCGAGGCGGTGGCCTTGTGCTCGGAGTACACGTTGATCGCGGCGCTGTGCCCGCCGAGAGTCGAGTGACCGGGTCCGCCCTTCCCCGGCAGCGGCACCACCCCGAACTTGCCCGACACCGCGGAACTGCCCTGTCCGTCCATCAGGCTGTACGCGTACGGCCAGTTGCGCATGAACAGCAGATCGCCGCTCTGGAATGCCTGCCGTGCCTGTTCCTCCTGGAACGTGACGGACTCGCGGGGGATCGCACCCGAACGGTAGGCGTCGACGAGCGATTGCAGCCCCGCCTTGGCTTCCGGGGTATTCATCGTCGGGGTCACGCCGTCCGGGCCGAGGATCGACCCGCCTGCCGTGTTGATGGCCTCGGACGCGTTGACGGTCAGCCCCTCATACTTGGCGTACTGTCCGGCGTAGCAGCCGATTCCGGCGTGCCGCGCCGTCCCGCACGCGCCGATGAGCTCGTCCCAGGTGGCGGGCGGATGATCCATCAGGTCGGTGCGGTAGTAGAGCAGGGCACCGTCACTGGTCTGCGGAGCCGCGTACAGGACGTCCCCGTACGTGGCCCCCTCGACCGTCGCGGGTAGCAGGCCGGACGTGTCGATCGCCATCGGACCCTCGAGTGGTTGCAGCCACCCGCGGGCCGCGAATTCGGCGGTCCACACGACGTCGACGACGGTGACGTCGTATCCGGAGTCGCGGGACTGGAAGTGCTGCACCAGGTCCTCGTGCTGCTGGTCCGCCTGGTCGGACTGCTCCTTGAACGTCACCTCCTCCCCGGGGTGGGTGGCGTTCCACTCGTCGATCAGCGGCCGGACGACGTTGGAGTTGTCCTTGCCCTGCACGTAGGTGATGGGCCCGCGGCCGTCGAGGTTCTCCTTCTCCGCCTGCGCGGCGGCGTCGATGCCCTGATCGGCGCAGGACGTCGCCGCGAACAGGACGCCGACGGCCACCGCGCAGGCGGCGACGCGCTTCATCGTGATTCACCCGCGCCCGGTTCCGACAGCCACACGGCAGCGTCGGACGGGAGAACTCCGCCGGTGATGCCGGCGACCGAACCGAGCACGACGGTCAGTCCTTCGGGGAGTGCGACCGGTTCGGTACCGGTGTTCACCCAGCACTGCACCGCGCCGCGGGCGAACGCGAGCACGTCGCGGGGTGTGTCGAGCCACTCGACGGCATGCGGGGTGTCGAAGAAGTCGCGGCGCAGTTCCAGCGCCTCGCGGTACAGCGTGAGGAACGACTCGGGGTGGCCGGCCTGCGCTTCCGCGGTGTGCGGGGCCCAGTGTTCCGGCTGCGGAAGCCATGTGTCCTCCTCCGCGTCGAACGGGGAGAAGCCGTACGGCACCGCGTCGTTCGACCACGGGATCGGAACCCGGCAGCCGTCCCGGCCGCAGTCGGTGAAGCCGGTCTGGAACCACGTCGGATCCTGACGGGCCTCGTCGGGAAGGTCCTCGACCTCTTCCAGTCCGAGTTCCTCACCCTGGTAGATGTATGCGGTGCCCGGCAACGCCAGCTGCAGCAGGGCGGCGGCGCGGGCACGACGCCTGCCGAGTTCGTGGTTCGGCTCCTCGAGCGCCCAGCGGGCGCGCTCCCAGTCGGTTTCGACCAGGTGGTCGGGCTGTGAGCGGGAGTAGCGGGTGACGGTGCGGGGAACGTCGTGGTTGGAGAGCACCCACGTGGCGGGTGCCCCGACGGTGGCCGCCTGTTCGAGCGCGTCGTCGATCACGGCGCGGATGCTCGCGGAACGCCACGGGGCGCGCAGGAAGTCGAACTGGAACGCGGTGTGCAGCTCGTCGGGGCGCAGGTAGCGGGCCAGGCGGTCGTTGCCGGGCACCCAGGCCTCGGCGACGAAGACGCGGTCGGCGTAGGCGTTGGCAACGGCGCGCCAGCCCCGGTACACCTCGTGGACGGCATCCTGATCCCACGCGGGGTGGGGGTCGGTGTGCTGCGAACCGGGAAGGCGCTCACCGGCATCGGGGAGTGCGGGGTCCTTGGCCAGGCCGTGGGCGACGTCGATCCGGAAGCCGTCGACGCCCTTGTCGAACCAGAAGCGCAGGATGTCCTCGAACTCCGTACGGACCTCGGGGTGCTCCCAGTTGAGGTCGGGCTGGGCGGGAGCGAACAGGTGCAGGTACCACTCGCCGGTGTCCAGGCGGCTCCATGCGGGACCGCCGAACGCGCTCTGCCAGTCGTTGGGCGGCTCGTCGCCTGCCGGGCCGCGGCCGGGGCGGAAGATGTAGCGGGCGCGGGCTCCGGGCTCGTCGCGGAGGGCGGCCTCGAACCAGCGGTGCTCGCTGGAGGTGTGGTTGGGCACGATGTCGAGAATCACGCGGATTCCCAGTTCGTGGGCCTCGGCGATGAACACCTCACCCTCCGCGAGCGTGCCGTACGACGGCTCGATGTCGCGGAAGTCGGCCACGTCGTAGCCGGCGTCCGCCATCGGCGACGGGTACCAGGGATTGATCCATACGGCGTCGATGCCGAGGTCGGCGAGGTAGGGCAGCTTGGAACGCAGACCGGTGAGGTCGCCGACGCCGTCGCCGTTCCCGTCGGCGAAGCTGCGGATGTAGACCTGGTAGACGACGGCTGTCTTCCACCAGGCTTCGGGGTGCCGGCTCGCGACGGTGGTTGCGGTCGACTCCGCGGACTGGGTCATCGAATCTCCTCGGTGCGGGGATGGGATGGGGGAATGTGATGCGTAAACGTTTGCGTAAATAGCGTGAGGCACGTCACAGGTGGCTGTCAACTCGGGCAGGGTGATTTCTTTTGCGCACTACAGCGGCATGGATTCTGTGAGGAATCTACGCAAATATTTGCGTTGCTCGCTTACTGTGGGAACGTGATCCCCAAGCAGTCCGTCAACATGGCCGACGTCGCGCGCCGCACCGGAGTCTCGATCGCCACCGTCTCGCGTGCGTTGCGCGGCGAGCGGGGTGTCTCCGAAGCGACGCGACTGCGAATCCAGAGGGTCGCGGACGAGTTGGCGTACGTCATCTCACCCGAGGCGTCGAAGCTGTCGGGGGGCGCGACCGGGCGGGTGGCCGTCGTGGTGCCGTGGATCGACGCCTGGTTCTATTCGCGGATTCTCGCCGGCATCGAACACGAACTCCGCGCCGCGGATCTGGACGTGCTGCTGTACTGCCTCGAGGAGTCGTCCCAGCGCGAATCGTTCTTCGAACGGCTTCCCTTGCGCCGCAAGGTCGATGCCGTCATCGCCGTGGCGTTTCCTCTGACCGGGCCGGAGCGGGCGCGGCTCGAGGAGATGGATGTGACCGTGGTCGTCATCGGCGCGCACGCCGGCGAGTTCCCGTCCGTCCGGATCGACGACGAACTGGCCGCGCGCCAGGCCGTCGGGCACCTGATCAGGATCGGCCACACCCGGATCGGCATGATCCGCACTGTGGACCCGGAAGGCCAGTACTGGGAGGGCGACATCGCCCGGGTGGCGGGTTTCCACGCCGCCCTCGCCGACGCCGGACTCGACGACGACTGCACCGTCACCGTTCCCTGGGGAATCGAGGGCGGCGAGCGCGGCATGGAACTACTGCTCAGCCGCGCCGAGGTGCCCACCGCGGTGTTCTGTCATTCCGACGAGGTCGCCGTCGGAGCGTTGCGCACGCTGCGACGTGCGGGTATCCCCGTTCCGGCCGGGATGTCGGTGATCGGGATCGACGATCACCCGACGGCCGAGCTGGCCGACCTGACCACGGTCCGGCAGCCGGTCGGAGAGCAGGGGGCGGCGGCCGGCCGGGCGGTCGTGGAACTGCTCAGCGGCAGGGAACCGGCGGAACGGGCGGTCGTGCTCCCGACCCACCTGGTGGTCAGGGGCTCGACCGCCCGTCCTCCGGAACTCTGACGTCAGCGCACCAGGCGCTCGCCCGCCGTGTCGGTGGCGAAGAGGTGCGCATGGGCCTCGTCGACGCGGACGTGCACGACCTGGCCCTTCTCGGGTGGGTTGCGCCAGTCGACCCGCGCGACCAGGTTCTCGGTCCGCCCGCCCACGGTGGTGCGGCCGAACACGAAGGCCTCGGAGCCGAGTTCCTCGACGACGTCGATCTCGAGTTTCAGCCCGCCGGAGTCGGCGATCTCGACGTGCTCGGGCCGGATCCCGAAGATCACCTCGCGCCCGCCCGTCGCGGTCAGGACGTCGCGGGGGACGGGGACCAGCTGGTCGCCGATCCGCACCCCGCCGTCGGTGACGGGGACGGTGAACAGGTTCATCGACGGTGAACCCATGAAACCGGCGACGAAGACGTTCGCGGGCCGGCGGTAGAGCTCGCGCGGGGACGCGCACTGCTGCAGCACCCCGCCCTTGAGGACGGCGACCCGGTCGCCCATCGTCATGGCCTCGACCTGGTCGTGGGTGACGTAGACGGTGGTGGTGCCGAGGCGGCGCTGGAGCTGGGCGATCTGGGTGCGGGTCTGCACCCGCAGTTTCGCGTCGAGGTTCGACAGCGGCTCGTCCATCAGGAACACCTGGGGTTGCCGGACGATGGCGCGGCCCATGGCCACTCGCTGCCGCTGGCCGCCGGAGAGGGCCTTGGGTTTGCGGTCCAGGTAGTCGCCGAGGTCGAGCATGTCGGCGGCCTCCCCGACGCGCGTGCGGATCTCGGTCTTGTCGGTGCCGGCGAGTTTGAGGGCGAAGCCCATGTTCTCCGCGACGGTCATGTGTGGGTAGAGCGCGTAGTTCTGGAAGACCATCGCGATGTCGCGGTCCTTGGGTTCGGCGTGCGTGACGTCGCGGCCGCCGATCAGGATCTGGCCGCCGTCGACGTCCTCGAGTCCGGCGAGCATCCGCAGCGAGGTGGATTTGCCGCAGCCGGACGGGCCGACGAGGACGAGGAATTCGCCGTCCTCGATGTGCAGGTCGAGTTGATCGACCGCCGGGACGTCCGAGCCGGGAAAGAGCCTGGTCGCGCCGTCATAGGTGATTGTTGCCATGAGAAATGAATCCCTCCACCGGCAGGAACGTGCCGGACGATCCGAGTGTTAGGGGTGTGTCGGCAGACGCCGACGAGGAAGAACTATGGCCTAGATCACAGTGCTTGTCCACTTGGAGATGACCGGGCTTTGTTCTCGAAAAGACGGAAGTGTGTATTGATGAAAATCCAAAGGTCCTCTACTGTCAGCGTGACACCCCTCACTCGCAGATTTGAAGAGGACACGAGACATGGCTCTGACAATTGGCATCGACGTGGGTGGCACGAAGATCGCAGCCGGCGTGGTCGACACCGACGGAGTCATCCACCGGATGGTGCGTCGTGACACCCCGTCCCACGATGCGCGGGGGGTCGAGAACGCGATCGCCGAACTCGTTCGCGAACTGGCGGACACGCACCCCGTGCAAGCGGTCGGTATCGGCGCGGCCGGCTTCGTGGCCGCCGATCTCAGCACCGTGCTCTTCGCCCCGAACCTGGCCTGGCGCAACGAGCCCCTGGGCGAGGTCGTCCAGGCCTCCTGCGGACTGCCGACGGTGGTCGAGAACGACGCCAACGCCGCGGCATGGGGCGAGGCGCGCTTCGGGGCCGGACGGACGGGGCAGACCGTCGTCGTGCTCACGGTCGGAACCGGCATCGGCGGCGGCATCGTCGTCGACGGCGTTCTCCATCGCGGCAAGTTCGGTGTGGCAGCGGAATTCGGGCATCTCAACGTCGAACCGCACGGTCGCCGCTGCGGTTGCGGTAACCACGGCTGCTGGGAGCGTTACGCCAGTGGGCGGGCGCTGGTCCGCGAAGCGCAGGATCTCGCGAACGTCTCGCCCGGTTTCGCCGCCGATCTCCTCGCCCGCGCCGGCGGAAGGGCGGACGCCATCACCGGCCTGCACATCACCGCGGCCGCGCAGGAGGGCGACCCCGCCGCACTCGAGTGTTTTCGGGTGATCGGTTCCTGGCTGGGGCACGGCATGGCGGACATCGCCGCGTTCTTCGATCCCGACCTGTTCATCATCGGCGGGGGCGTGTGCGAGGCGGGCGAACTGCTGCGCGGTCCCGCCGCCGCCGCGTTCGAGAACCGTCTCACCGGACGCGCACACCGACCGGTCGCCGAGGTGCGACTGGCTGAACTCGGCGCGAACGTCGGCATCGTCGGCGCCGCCGATCTGGCCCGGGAACGAGTTCTCGGGCTCGCACACAACGGCTCACGAGTATCTGGAGGAGTGCAATGTCCAATCGGTTGAGTCTTCCCATTCCGGTCGCCGAGGTGTGGGACTGGCAGAGGGACGCCGCATGCCGCGGCTACGAGTCGTCCACATTCTTCCACCCCGACCGCGAACGTGGCCGGGCACGCGAGATGCGGGACTTCCGCGCCAAGATGATCTGCCGCGGATGCCCCGTGCTGGTGCAGTGCCGCGAGCACGCGCTCAGTGTCGGTGAACCGTACGGCATCTGGGGTGGACTCTCCGCGAACGAGCGCGAAGAACTCCTCGCCAATCACCAGGGCCGGGTGGACGAGGCCGTGGCGGAATCCTTCGGCTTCGATCTGGTGCGCCAGGCCTGAGCACTTGCGGTCAGCTGCCCGCCGGGAGCATGACCACTCTGCTGTTGTCGGTGTCCGCGACGTACACGTCGCCTCGGCTCGACACGGCGATCCCCTCCGGCTGATCCAGCCCGGAGAACGGGAGAACCTCCTGCTCGTCCGAACCGGCGGCCAGCCGCAGAATCCGGTTGTGGTTCTGATCGATGGCGTACACGGTTCCCTCGTCGTCGACCGCGACACCCCCGACGCTCTGGAGGTCGGTGAAGGGCAGAAAGCTCTGGGCATGGGTGGCGGCGTTCCACGCGAGAACCTTGTTGGGCGTGCCGACGTAGAGATCCCCGTGTTCACTGACGGCGACGGCGAACGGGCCGATCACCGTCAGCGGCACCGCGACGGGAGCCGCGGTGACGTCGCGCAGGGCCATCACCCGATTGTTCAGCGTATCGGCGACATACAGCGTGGCGTCCGGTCCGAGTGCGATTCCGAACGGCTGGTTCAGGCCGCCGAACGGCATCGGTACCTGGGTGCTGCCGTGCAGCATCGTCACGGTATTGGTCACGAGGTCGGAGACGTACACATCGCCGGACGTACTGACCGCCACTCCCTGCGGAACCTCGAGTCCGGTGAAGGGAAGAGCTGTCTGCTCATACGTCCCGGCGCTCACTTTCAGGACCTGTTTGGCCGCGCTGTCCGCGATGTACAGGTCCCCGGTGCCCGAGACCGCGAGCCCGGCGGGTCCCTGCAGATCGGTCAGCGGGAGCACGACCTGCGCGCTCGTCGACTCCTCGCCCGGCCAGGCGACGTAGGCGACAGCGGCGACGACGAGGACGCCCAGAAGCGCGGCGAGCAGCCAGCGTTTCCGTCGGCGCGAGCCCCCGACCGTTGTCGGTTTCGTGGGCGCCGCACCCCGTTCGGTGTCGGGGCGGGTCACGTCCGGACCGCTCGCGCGGGTGGTCGCGGCGGGGTCGACCAGGGCAGCAGGCCGGGTCACGTGGCCGGGCCCGGCCCACTCGATCGCCCGGATGGCATCGCTGAACTCACGACAGGTCGAGTAGCGCGCTTCGCGGTTCTTGGCCATGGCGCGCGCGACGACCGCATCGACACCGGCGGGCAGCCCGGGGCGAACCACGCTCGGCTGGGGAATCGGTCCGTTCAGATGGCCGTGCATCACCGAGGACGCGGTGTTGCCGGGGTACGGCGGTTCGTTGGTGAGCAGGTGGAAGAAGGTGCAGCCCAACGCGTAGATGTCGACGCGGTGGTCGAGTTTCTCACCCTCGATCTGCTCGGGCGCGGCGTAGTGCAGGGTCGCCACCAACACCCCGGTGCGGGTCAGCTGATGTGTTTCGTCGAGGGCCTTGGCGGTGCCGAAGTCGGTGAGCAGTACACGTTCGGGATCACCCGGCGCGAGCAGGATGTTCGCCGGCTTCACGTCGCGGTGCAGAATCCCGGCCTCGTGGGCGTGGTCGAGTGCTCTCCCCGTCTCGCTGACGATGTGCACGGCGCGCTCGACGTCCAGGGCGCCGGAACCGAGGGCTTTCCTGGCGTCGGTGCCGGGAACGTACTGCATCGCGATCCACAACCTGCCGCCTTCACGGCCACGGTCGTGGACGGTGACGATGTTGGGATGGTCGAGATGCGCGGCGTGGTCTGCTTCCGACTCGAAACGTGACCGGACGTAGTCGTCGTTCGTCCACGACGTGTCGAGCAGCTTGAGCGCGATCTTGCGCGGCAGGTTGGGATGCTGGGCGAGGTAGACGGTGCCCATGCCGCCTCGTCCCAGAACCCGTTCGATCACGTAGCCGGCAAACACCGTGCCCGGTTCGAACTCGCCGCTCACATCGGCTTCACCGCCTCCCGGGACCCTCCAATCATTGAACCCCGACGCCGGGTCAGTCCGGTAGCCGCCGCATCTCGATGACGGTCAGTCCCAGCGCGTCGAAGCGCGCCAGCATGCCACGGAGATCTGTCGGGCTGTCGACCGGACCGTAGAGCGTGGTGTCGCCGGTCGTGACGTCCGAGACGTCCAACTCGGGGAACGCGGCCAGCACCCGATCGGACAGGGCGCCGCTGATCAGGAAGGCGTACCTGACCTTGCCGGGCCAGTTCGATTCAGGACGCACCACGGCGGGCTCCTTCATTCGCATCGTCGTTCCAGAACTCGGTCAGCCGTAGATTTCAGGGTGACCGACAGAACGGCAACGCGCCTCACCCGCAAGTGGTGAACCGGCTCAGAGAAGGCCGTTGTGTTGCGCGGCCGCGATGGCGTCGCGGCGGGAGGTGACGCCGAGTTTGCGGTAGATCCCGCGCAGATGGGTCTTCACGGTGTTCACCGACACGCACAGATCTGCCGCGATCTGCTCGGCGGTCCGCCACGACGGAAGCTCCACGAGGAGTTCCAGTTCGCGGGGAGTCAACATGTCGGACGCAGCGCTCTCCGACCGCGGGAACGACGCCCGGAGCCTCTCGGCGAAGGGTTCGAGGACACCGAACCGGCCGGTGCTCCGCACCAGAAGTTCTCGGATCTGCGGTCCGCAGTCGTGGAACGGGCGCAACGCCGACTGCGGCTCCGCGAGACGCAACGCCTCGGTGAGTGCGCTGTGGGCTCGTGAATCATGTTTGCGGGCAAGCGCGATCGATGCGTCCACGAGCCACGCCGCAATCAGATTGGTTCCCGCCGCGCACTCCAGTTCACCGTCCACGACGGGTTGGAGCGTCTTGCGGGCCAGGTCGAGTCGGTGGAGATGCAGATGGATGATCGCCTCGACGAGGGCTGTGTCGCCGGTGGGCCCGAGGAGAGCGTGCGTCTCGGTCGCCAGTTCGTGCGCCCACCCGGTCTCGCCGGCGGACAGATACGCGTACTGAATGGCAGGCAGCAACACCGCCCGGACCCCCGGCGGAACCGGCAACGAGGACGACACGGGGCTCTCCGCGTGCAGCGTTGTCACCGAATTGTGCCGGTATCCGGAATCGTCGAGACCGAACAGGGTGGCGGCACCGTCGGCGAAGCCCGCGATCCCGGTGTTCGCCCGACGCAGCGCCTCGGCGGATTCGGCGGCAAGGCGGGCGGCATCGGGATCCATCCGGAGGTAGCGGCACCAGGAGTCGATGAGCTTGGTCAAGTGGAATGTCGGATCGCTCGTTGCCGAATGCGTCCGACCGATCGCGAGTGCCTCGTCCGCCAGTGCGGACGCTCGCACGACGTCCCCCCGCGACATCGCGACAGCGCCGAGAGACCCCAGGCAGTACATGACGCCCAGCGACGCACCGCCGAGGCGAGCGTGAGCCAACGACTTCTCGAGGACGACCTCCGACTCGTCGTTCCGCCCGAGGAACAGCAGCGCACGCCCTTCCTGGAGCAGGACGAACGCGTCGAGATCGGGATCGCCGCTCGATCCGACACCCACGCTGCGCAGCCGGTTCAGGGCGGTCTCGATGTCGCCGGTGCCGATCGCGGTCTGCACCCGGAGCGATTCGCGGAGCAGCAGATGTAACCGGGACTCGGCGGCACCGTCCACCAGCAACCCCGACCGTCTGCGGTCGAGAAGTTCGAGGGTGGACGTGGCCACCGGGATGTTGCCCGACGCGAGCGCCGCGGCGGCGCGGATGAGCCGCGCAGACGGGTGGTCCTGCGAAGATCGGGGTGCCCGCGTGAGAAGCCGGCCGACGGCCTCACCATGACCTCCGACGATCAGGGACAGTGAAGTCCGGGCGAGCAGCGCCACGATCTCGTCGTGATCACCGGAGTTCACCGCGTGTTCGAGTGCGAGCAACGCGTCCCCGAATTCATCGTGCCAGTGGGCGGCCGTCAATTCGAGGTGCTCGACTTCGACGTGGCCGATCCGGCTGATCTCCGCCCGCAGATAACTCCGCAGCAGCGGGTGGTAGCGGTAGTGCGTGGGACTGTCGGTGATGCGGCTGATCAGAAAATTGTGGTGCTCGAGCCAGTCGATGTTGCCGTGCGCATCCGTGCAGCCCGTGAGCTTCTCCGCGAGTTCGACGGTGAACGAGGCCGGGACGGACGTGCGCAGGAGGAACTCGCGCATCTCGTCGGTCTGGCCGGCGAGGACCTCCTCGATGAGATAGTCGGCAACGGCCCGGCGGTCGCCCGTGAACTCGGCGATCAGTCGGCTCGGATCCGGGTGGCCTTCCAAAGACATGCCCGCCAAGCGGATTCCGGCCGCCCACCCCTCCGTGCGGTCCATCAGCGCGTCGAGATCGGCCGGACGCAGCACGACGTCGTGCTCGTCGAGCATCTCGGCCGCCTCGGCGGACGTGAACGCGAGAGCCTTCGCCGTGAGTGTGAACAGCTTGCCGTCCAGGCGAAGTCGCTGCAGAGCGAGCGGCGGCTCGAATCGCCCGATGATGACCGTCCGCAACATCGGAGGTTGCCAGCGCATGAACGACTCGAGGTCGGTGAGTACGTCGGTGTCGCGGAGGAGGTGGGCGTCGTCGATGACCATCCAGATGTTCTCGCCGAGTTCGTGCAACGCGGCCGACAAGTGCGCGCCGACGTCCGGCGCCTCGGAATCGAGCCCGGCGCAAGCCTTCTGCAGGCGAGGATTTCCGGTGTCGCTGAGTGAGCGGAGGATGGCACGGTGGACTACGTCGAGGTCGTTGTGCCGCTCCTCGATCGTGAGCCAGGCAATGGTCGGAGCGTCGGCGGCGGCGAGCACCTCCCGTGCCCAGTCGGCCACGGCCCGCGTCTTGCCCGACCCGGCCGGTGCACAGACGAGCGCAACCGGGCAGGGGTGGGCGTCGTCGGTGAGCGCTTCGGTGAGCATGGTGTGCAGGCGGGTCCGGGTAACCGTCCGACCCCCTGCACTCGAAGGTATTCGAGTACTCAGATGAAATTCCCCGAGAGGTGCTGCCGTCACGCCGACCCCCAATTCTCGCTGCACCGAGAAACGATCTTCGACAAACGCCAATCCCCGACGCCGTAGGCCGGTGCGACGATTTTAGCGAGAATGCGTTGTTTTGTGTGGGTGAACGTGTTTTACCGAACGGCAACGCCACGCTTTCGTGATGTCGTTCGGACTACTTCGTCATCGCGATCGTGCACCCGATTCGGAGTCCGTCACTTCGCGGTGACCTGAGAAAATTGGCCAAAGCCGCGTTGCAGGCGTGAGCCTGCGGAAACATCCGCCACACGTCAACGAAAGTGGACAGCATGCACACAGGTGGTGCCGGCCGCGGACCCACCCGATCACCACCTCGACACGTTGCGGGCCGAGGTGCGAGCGTTCCTGCGCGAGCAGATCGACGCCGGCGTGTTCACACCCGGTGTGGACACGTGGCTCACCCGGTGGAACCCGGACTTCACGAAGGCCCTCGCGGCCCGCGGCTGGCTGGGCATGACGATCCCGGCGGAGTACGGCGGGCAGGGCCGCACGTTCATGGAGCGGTTCGTCGTCACCGAAGAATTGCTGGCCGTCGGCGCGCCCGTTGCCGCACAGTGGGTCGCGGACCGGCAGGCCGCACCGTCGCTGCTCGCCTACGGCACCGAGGAACAGAAGCAGCGTTTCCTCCCCGGAATCGCCACCGGCGAGATCAGCTGGGCGATCGGAATGAGCGAACCGGAATCGGGCTCCGACCTCGCGAGTGTCCGCACGAAAGCGGTCCGGGTGGACGGCGGCTGGCGGATCACCGGGACCAAATTGTGGACGTCCGGCGCCCACCGGGCCGACGCCTTCTTCGCGCTCGCGCGGTCGGCTCCGCTCGACCAGGCGCAGCGCCACGCCGGGCTCAGCCAATTCATCGTTCTGCTGGACTCCCCGGGTGTGCAGATCAGGCCGATCCTCTCGATGTCGGGCGACCACCATTTCAACGAGGTGATCCTCGACGAGGTGTTCGTGCCCGACGAGTTGGTGCTCGGCCGCATCGGCGAAGGCTGGAAGCAGGTCACGTCCGAGCTCGGGTTCGAACGCAGTGGTCCGGAACGTTTCATGTCCACGTTCTCGATCCTCGCCGCAATGGCCGAGGAAATCCGGGAGGGACGGCAACCGGCCGATGCCCGCATCGGAGCGCTCGTCGCCCGGACCTTCGGCCTCCATCACATGTCCCGCGCGGTGTCGGAGGCACTGGGGCGTGGTGACGACGCCGAGCTCGGCGCCTCGGTGGTGAAGGTCCTCGGCACCCTGCGAGGCGGTACGAGTGAGATTCTGCGCGGCGTCATCGCGCGGGGATTGGGGATGCGCTGATGACCGGACCGGCAACCGACACCGAGATGCGGGAGTTCGCACGCATGCTCGGCCAGGTCTTCGCCACAGATCGGCGGGCCCCGGGCGAGGCTCGGGAGTTCGATCTGAGAGTTGTGGTCGACGCTCGCCGAACTCGGCCTCACGAGGCTCACCGGCCCCGAATCCGGGGGTGGCAGCGACGCCGGGTGGACGGAGTCGGCGTACCTGCTCGCGGCCGCCGGCGCCGCTGATCTCCCGATCGCCGAGAACGATCTGCTCGCGGGTTGGCTGCTCGGCAGGTCCGGTTGCCCGACCGCGACTTCCGGCCCCGCCGTGGTCCGCACCGCAGCCGTGCTGGATGCCGACGGCACCGCGCGGCACGTCCCGTGGGCGCGTTCGGTGGATGCGCTGGTGGCCGTGTGGGAGGCGGACGTCACGTGGCGGGTCGCCGAATTCGCCCGCGCGGATGTCGAGGTGACGGAGGCGGCCAACCTCGCGTCGATGCCCCGGGACCACGTCCGGGTCGACGTCTCCGCGCAGCAGGGCACGCCGGTGCCCGCCGACGTCGTGACGGAGTTCCTCCGGCGCGGCGCACTGGCTCGGGCGCTCGCGATGGCCGGGACCATGGAACGCGTCCTGGCCCTCGTCGTCGAGCACACCTCGGCGCGCACGCAGTTCGGTCGCGCGGTGGGCAAATTCCAGGCGGTGCAGCCGGGGTACGTGGTTAGGCGGCTCCGCCGCCCGTGCGCCTTTCTGGTTGTCCCAGCTACCAAAAAGGTGCACGGGCGCGGAGCGCCTACGGAGTGACGATCGGGAACGCGCTGTCGGGTGGGTCGACGAGTTCCGTGAGGACCAAGAGCTTCGACGGGTCACCCGCCACCTCTACGCCCTCGAGTCCCTTGCCGGCGAACAGTCCGACCAACTGCATCTTCGTCAGGGTCAGCGAGACGTCCGGTTGCGTCGCGGTCCTCGGCGACAGCGTCTGGATGAGTGCACCGTTGGACAGCGTCGTCCGGTAGTGCGCTTCGGGTTCGGTGAAGTGCCACTCCGCGACGAGGGTCTTGTCCCAGGCTCGCGGGCCGTTGATGCGGAGGGCGACGGAGTCGAAGATCTGCTCGATCGTCAGGGCGCTCAGCATGTCCGCGCCGAGTTCGGTAATTGGAGGCGGAACGATGCCGCCGCGCAATTCGAGTGCGCCGGTGAGGTAGAAGTTGCGCCACGTCGCGTTCTCCGAGCCGAACCCGAGTTGCTCGTAGGTGCGAGCGAGTAGTTCTTTCGCGTCGCTGTCCGACGAGTCGGCGAACACCGCATGCTTGAGGAGTTCGGCGGCGAACCGGAAGTCGCCGTCGTCGAAATACCGTTGCGCCTTTGCCCGGACCTCGTCCTGACCGCCCATGCATTCGACGTACCGTGTCGCGACGTTCTCCGGCGTGTGCTGCCACAGCGACGTCGGGTTGCCGTCGAACCAGCCCATGTAGCGCTGGTAGATCGCTTTGACGTTGTGGCTGACGGAGCCGTAGTAACCACGTGTGTGCCAGGCTGATTCGAGGGCGGGAGGCATCGGGAAATTCTCCGCGATCTCGAGCCCCGTCAGCCCGGAGTTGAGCATCCGCAGGGTCTGATCGTGCAGATACTGGTACAGGTCGCGCTGCTCCGACAGGTATTTCACCACCCGGTCGCGACCCCACGTCGGCCAGTGGTGGGAGGCGAACGCGACGTCGTAGCCGCCGTCGAACATCTCGATCGCCTGATCGAGGTACCGCGACCAGGCGCGGGGGTCCCGGACCAGCGCGCCCCGCAGCGTGAGGAGATTGTGCAGATTGTGGGTGGCGTTCTCCGCCATGCACAGTGCCCGGTGGTCCGGGAACAGGAAGTTCATCTCGGCGGGCGCCTCCGTTCCCGGCGTCACCTGGAAGATGATCCGGATGCCGTCGACGGTCTCCTCCTGACCGGTGTGGGTGATGTCGACGGTCGGTGGGATCAGTCCGGGGACACCCGACGACACGTTGGTGCCGAGGCCGGCGCCGACGTGACCGCGCGGCCCCTTGGGGAGCAACGCGCCATACATGTAGGTGGCGCGGCGTCCCATAGCGGTTCCGGCGTAGACGTTTTCGGCCACCGCGTGTTCGAGGAACCCTTCGGGGGCGAGGATCGGGACGTCGCCGCGACCGTCCGGGAGAACGCCGACGACGCCGCCGAAGTGATCGATGTGGGAGTGCGTGTAGATCACTCCGGTGACGGGCCGATCGCCACGGTTCTTCCGGTACAGCGCGAGCGCGGCGGCCGCGGTTTCCTGCGAGATCAGCGGGTCGATCACCAGGATGCCCGTCTCGCCCTCGACGATCGTCATGTTGGACAGATCGATACCGCGAAGCTGGTAGATGCCCTCGGTGACCTCGTACAGGCCGTCCTTCGCGCACAGTTGCGACTGACGCCAGAGGCTCGGGTCGGCGGTGTCCGGGCAGTCGCCGTTCAGGAACGAATACTCCTGCATGTCCCACACCACGCGACCGTCCCCATCCGTGACGGTGCGGGGGTCGAGACGGTCGACGAAGCCGCGGTCGGCGTCCTCGAAATCGGTGGTGTCCGAGAAATCGGGTGTCATGATTCTTCCTTCTCGTGTCG
>NZ_JAAOQS010000170.1:0-13723 GCF_011603105.1 Rhodococcus sp. A14
GCGTCAACGCGTACGCCGCCCCCGCCGCCGGCCAGCCACTGGCCCCCACCACCATCGAGCGCCGCGACGTCGGCTCCCACGACGTCCTCATCGAGATCCAGTACGCCGGCATCTGCCACTCGGACATCCACACCGTCAACGGCGACTGGGGCCCGCAACCCTTCCCGGTCGTGCCCGGCCACGAAATCGTCGGCATCGTCGCCGAGGTCGGCACCGACGTCACACGCCACAAAGTCGGTGACCGCGTCGGCGTCGGCTGCCTGGTCAACTCCTGCGGTCACTGCACCAACTGCCAGGGCGGCGACGAGCAGTACTGCGCCAACGGCATGGTCCCCACCTACGCCGGCGTCGACCGCGACGGCACCACCACCCAGGGCGGCTACTCCACCCATGTCGTCGTCGACGCCGACTACGTCCTTTCCGTCCCGCAGAGCCTGGACCCGGCCGCCGCAGCTCCCCTTCTGTGCGCCGGCATCACCACCTACGCCCCGCTGCGCCGCTGGGCTGCCGGTCCCGGCAAGAAGGTCGCCATCGTCGGCCTCGGCGGCCTCGGGCACATGGCTGTCAAGATCGCCCACGCCCTCGGCGCCGAGGTCACCGTGCTCTCCCAAACACTGAAGAAACAAGAGGACGGACTGCGCCTCGGCGCCGACGCCTACTACGCCACCTCCGACCCCGACACCTTCGAGCAGCTCGCCGGCCGATTCGACCTCATCATCAACACGGTCAGCGCCAGCATCGACCCCAACGCCTACCTCGGCCTCCTCGCGATCGACGGCACCCTCGTCAACGTCGGCGCCCCAGCCGAGCCGCTCAGCCTGAACGTGATGTCGCTGATCGGCGGCCGCCGTAACTTCGCCGGATCGATGATCGGTGGCATCGCCCTGACCCAGGAGATGCTCGACTTCTGCGCCGACCACGGCATCGGATCCGAAGTCGAGGTGATCCCGGCCGACCGGATCAACCAGGCGTACGAGCGGGTCCTCGCCTCGGACGTCCGATACCGGTTCGTCATCGACACCGCCAGCCTGAACTGACCCCACCGTGAACGCCCGCCGCAGACCGGCGAGCGTCTGAATACAGGGACCGTCAGCGATATCCTCAAAGCGCGCTATCGAGAGGTGCATCCACGGTTGTATCTGAACTGGTCATGCCGTCGGGACCAGTGCGCGGAACGCCCACGGAGTGAGTAGACCGTCCGATGTGCGACTCCTTCGGGGTGAAGGAGCCGCACCTGCGCTTGTGGATCAGAGGGTGAGCAGCACTTTGGTCGCGCGGTAGCCTTCGGCGGCCTGTTCGAGAGGCAAGGTCAGGTCGAAGACCTCACCCGGGTCGATCTGACCGTTGATGATGAGCTCGATCAGTTCGGGGAGGAACCGGCGTACCGGTCCGGGGCCACCGTGCAGGTGCACACCGGAGAAGAACAGCTCCAGGTCGGGGAGTTCGACTTCGTGGGGGACGCCTACGTAGCCGACGTAACAGCCGGGGCGGGTCGATCGGATGGCTTGCATCATCGATTCCTGGGTGCCGACGGGTTCGATGACCGAGTGGGCGCCGAGGCCCTCGGTGAGCTCTTTGATCTTCGCGACGCCGTCGTCGCCGCGCTCGGTGACGATGTCGGTGGCACCGAACTTTCGGGCCAGGGCTTGACGGTCGGGGTGTCTGCTCCTTGCGATAATGCGTTGCGCGCCGAGGTGTTTGGCGGCGAGAACGGCGAGCAGTCCCACCGCGCCGTCACGACTGTGACGGTCTTCCCCGGGCCGGCCTCGGCGGCGATGGCGGCGAACCACCCGGTGCCGAGGACGTCGGAAGCGGCCAGCAGATGGGGGATCTGCTCCGGGGTCGGCTGTGTCCGGGTGGCCACGAGGGTGCCATCGGCCAGCGGGACACGCACGTACTCCGCCTGGGTGCCGATCGATCCCCTCGGGACGGCGTGCACGCAGCGGCTCTGGTAGCCGGATCGGCAGATCTGACCGGTGTTGTCGGAGGCGAAGGTCGACCCGACGACGAAGTCGCCGACTTTTACGCTCCTAACCTCGTCGCCGATCTGCTCGACGATGCCGACGGACTCGTGGCCCATCGGTTGCGGCCACTCCGGCTTCTCGATGCAGCGGTAGGGCCACAGGTCGGAACCGCAGATGCAGGCGGCGGTGACGCGGATGATCGCGTCGGTCGGTTCGAGGATGGTCGGGTCGTCACGCTCGTCGACACGAACGTCGCCGGGGCGCGCATCACAACTCCACGCATGAGTGGATCCTTTCCACGTTGGTCTGCTGATGGTGCCGGTGTTGGGTGAGCACCCAGGTGCGCCTAGCGTTCTCCCTCATCGGTGTGTGGGTTACCGAGGTTGTCCTGGAAGAACATGGTCAACTTGTCGAAGGGGATGAGATTGACGCGGTCATAGAGATCCACGTGACCGGCGCCGGGAACGATCACCAGTTCCTTGGGCTCACCGGCAAGCTGGTAGCCCTCTTCGCTGAACTCCCGGGAATGAGCCTGCTCGCCCGCGATGAAGAGCATCGGACGAGGAGAAATCGTCTCGATGTCCGCGAATGGGTAGAAGTTCATGAACTTCACGTTGCCGGTCAGCGTGGGATGCGTTGTGGTGGCCGGACTGTGCCCACGGGAGGTGCGGTAGAAGTCGTAGAATTCGCGGTCGATCGCGGTTGACTGATCGTTGAGCTCTTCAGGTGTTCCGCTGGTGTATTCGGTTTGGCCACCCGCGAACTCCACGTCGCGCTGTTGCGCTGCCTGCGCGAGGATGTCCTTCCGCTGCTCGACGGTGACGGAGTGTCTGAGCCCGTTCCGGTTGGCGGCGCCCATGTCATACATGCTGACTGTCGCGATGGCTTTGATACGCGGGTCGATCTTGGCTGCACTGATGACGAAGCTGCCGCTCCCGCAGATCCCGATCGCGCCGATCGCTTCCTTGTCGACGTAGGTCTGGGTGCGCAGGTAATCAACTGCGGCGCTGAAGTCCTCGGCGTAGATGTCCGGTGAGACGGCGTTGCGGGGCTGACCTTCACTCTCGCCCCAAAACGACAGGTCCAGGGACAGGGTGACGAATCCCTGCTCGGCCATCTTCGTGGCATAGAGGTTTGCGCTTTGTTCCTTGACCGCACCCATGGGATGTCCGACGACCATCGCAGGATTCGTCGCATTGCGGTCCAAGTTCTTGGGCACGAACAGGTTGCCCGAGACATTCATCTGGTATTGGTTTTTGAACGTCACTTTCTGGGCGCTGACCTGGTCGCTGGTGTAGAAGTTGTCCGCGCCGTCGGAGGTGTCCCCCGGGGCCAGGTTCAGTGTCGCCTGGGTCGCCGAGGCCGCGGACGAGGAGGACCTGGTGGTCGGGGACGGCGTGCAGCCTGTTGCGGCGAGTACGCCGAGTACGGCGGCACCCGCAACAGCCATCTTCAGCAGGCCACGGCGTTTGAGGTCCCGTCCCGCAGAAGCTGTCGCTCTCGTCCGCCCAGCGGTGTCAGGGTCTGTGTTCATCGTTGATGCTCCTTGTCGTATGCGACGAAACGCGTATGGCTGCAGGCGCATTACCGCAGCTCGGTGATGAGGTTCAGGTGGATCAGAGTTGCCCGGTGTCGCACGCACTCGACCTCTCGTCGTACGGTGCGGCAGACAACCGACGTGAGAGTGCTCGTGGATCCCTTCGCTGACGGGAAATTCACTGTCCTGTCTGATCAACGGCCGTCGCCGTCGAGCCCCGGTGTCCGGCACCCATACAACACCGCAGAGCACGAATGTGGGAGGCGCTGATCAGGGGGGGTGCTGCCGGCACCCCTCTCACGTCCCTCGCAGCAGTCCGTCTCCGCGACCGCATCATCGCGGTGTTCTCTGGGCCATCCTTGCCGTCCACCATGGCGTCGCCGGAAGATGCGAGCGTCGTCGTGGTCTCGTTCTCGCTGACGCGGAGCGCCGATCACCCGCGCCGATAGGGCGTCTCACGGTGGCGGCGTCTCGAGTTCTCCACACGGATGCCGTACCGGCCGAGCTGAGCGGTCCGGCGGTACCGACCCGGCGCGGTCATCCGCACAGCGAGTCCATGTAGGTGGTGACAGCGAGGATCACGAGAACGACCGAGAAAATGACTGCGTCGGCGCGGATGTATCGCCCTTGCGGACTGCGGTTCTCATCGTCTAGCAATGTGGCCGACCAGCGCAATGAGCAGTGCGGCCGATCCGGCTGCGAGAAGGAGTACGGCGAGGGCAAAGATCCACCGACCGACTCCCAACCCGTACGCGCTGATGGTCGATTCGAGTCGGGTATCGGTAACCAGGACAGCGTGCGCGTCGAGGCGGAGGAACAAGGTGAGGGACGTGACGGTGCAGAATCCCTCCACGGCAATGTGGGCTAGCGAAGCTGACTGGGTGGCCAGCGCTCGAGTACGTGGTTGTGTCACAGTGCGATCCGTCCTCCGGAGGGGTAGGCGGTGCGGGTCAGCGCACTGCGGTGAAGTCGCCTCTCTGATCATCGTGGCGGCGGCTTCTCATGTCGTGGATGGTTCGTCGTGTGGTGGTCGCAAGCAGGGCGATCGGCGCGAGCGCGGATCCGGTCAGGACCGCTCCGAGCACGGCCGGGCCGACCAGCCCCAGCGACGTCGACAGGGTTACCCCGGCCATGGCCGATCCGGCGGCGGTACCGAGATTGAATCCGGCGGTCGCCAGCGACGACGCCAGCGCCGACCCGTCTCCGGCGAAGCGCAACGTCTGCGCGATCAGCACGGGATTGGCCCCGAGACCGCACGCACCCAGAAGGACGACCAGCATGACCACGATCGCCGAGTGATCGGCTGCGGCGGCGAGGACCAGCAGCGCCGTCGCGGTGAGCGAGACCGCTACGGCGATCGTGACCAGTGGGTACCGGTCCCCGACACGACCGCCGAGCGCGGTGCCGGCGAGTGCACCGATTCCGAACCCGACCAACACCAGGGGCACCATCGGTGCTGGAATGCCGGCGCGGTCCGTGAGCAGGGGGCTGATGAAACTGTAGGCGCCGAGGAACCCAGCCTGGGCGAGCACGATCGCACCCAACGCAACCCACACCCGCCACGGCCGAATCACCGAAAGTTCGGCGCGAACCGAGACCTCTGCCCGGTGGCCGCCGACAGCGGCCGGCACGAATCGCAGCACAGCTCCGATCGCGAGCAGCGACAATCCGGCCAGCATCCAGAACGGGCCGCGCCACCCGGTGGCCTGGCCGGTGAAAGTGCCCAACGGCACCCCGGCAACCACGGCCAAGCTCAGTCCGCCCGACATCACCGCCAGTGCTCGCGCGCTCGCCCCGGGTCCGGCGACCGTGGTGGCGACGACCGCACCGATCGCCCAGAACGTGCCGGTGGCCAGCGCGGTCACCACCCGTGAGGCGGTCACTACTGTGAACGAGTCGCTCACCGCGGCGACGACGTGCCCAGCGGCGAACACGGCCAGCGCGCATACCAGGGTGGCCCGCGCGGGCAGCCGTAGGGTGGCCAGCGCCATCACCGGCGGTCCGACGATCATGCCGACCGCGAAGGCGGTGACCAGCAACCCGGCTTGCGCGACATCCACACCGAGATCAGCGGCGGCCTCGGGCAGCAAGCCTGCGATCATGAACTCGGTGGTGCCCATCAGGAAGATGCCCGCACCGATCACGTACACCAGTCCGGGCAGCCGAGGGGTCGGCGTCGTCCGGTCTCGCTGCTTCATCATCACCTCTTCGTTTCGGGATCGCTGTCCATCGAGGCGATTCGGGTGCCTCGATGTCCGACACTCATGCAACGCCGCAAAGAGCCCCCGTGGGAGGCGACGATGACAGGGGTGTCGGCAGCACCCCCCTCGCAGAACCTGGCAGCCGCCGACGGCCGGGTCGTACCCTCACTTCTATGGAGTCCACCAACCGAGCGGCCGAGATCGGCCAGTTCCTGGCGTCACGGCGGGCCAAGATCACCCCCGACCAGGTCGGGCTTCCGGTCTATGACGCCGCCAAACGCCGCGTCCCCGGTCTCCGCCGCCAAGAAGTCGCCACGCTCGCCGGGCTCTCGGTCGACTACTACACCCAGATCGAACGCGGCAAAGTCACCGGTGTCTCCGAAGCCGTGCTCGACGCCATCGCCCGCGCGCTCGAACTCGACGAAGCGGAACGCTCCCACCTGGTCGACCTGCACCGTGCCGTCACCACCGGCCCGCAGCGAAGCAGGCCCCGCCGCACCAAAACCATTCGGCCGATGGTGCAGCGCCTGTGCGACGCCATGACGGTGCCGGCGTTCGTGCGTAACGCCCGGCACGATTTCGTATGCGGCAACCAACTGGCCTACGCGTTCTACGGCCCGCTCTACCCCGATCCGCTGCACCCCGACCCCAGCAAGCCGGTCAACTTCGTCCGGTTCTGCTTCCTCGACCCCCGCGCCCACGAGTTCTACCCCGACTGGGACCAGATGGCCGACAGCGCGGTCAACCTCCTGCGCACCGACGCCGGCCGCGACCCCTATGACCGCGGCATCTCCGACCTGGTCGGCGAACTGTCCACCCGCAGCGACGAATTCCGGACCCGGTGGGCCAAACGCAATGTGCGCCTGCACTACACCGGCACCAAGACCTTCCACCACCCCGTCGTCGGCGACATCGAAGTCGGCTACGAAACAATGCCACTACCTGCCGACCCCGGCCTGGTCCTCACCATCTACAGCCCCGAACCCGGAAGCCCGTCGGCCGACGCCATGACCCTGCTCGCAACCTGGGCGACCACACACCTCACTCCCGCTCCCGATCAAGCGCTACCCCACCACCCCCAATAGGCCCACAGCACCTCGGGACCAGACCCACCAACGACTGAACACACCGCATCGTTGCGGAACTTCGGGTGACGACCGCCGTGTGGGGACTGGCGTTCATCCGCAACCAGGCGGTCGTACGAGATGCGGTTGGGGGAATGCCGCGCCCGCCCTCGGAAAAGGCCAGCGCGAGAGCGATGGTGCCGAGTTTGTGCAGCGCGTCGCATCCACCCGCGTCCCGTCCCCCACAACCATCCGACGATCATCCCGACTCACGGCGCAGTTACGTTGACGAGGCCCGCCCAGCGCACCCAGTACAACTTCGCCCGCGCACATGGGAGAACGGCAATCTCTCATTCGGGACGACCCCGACGTCGGCCATGTCATGCGGAGCAGGGCATCGGTCAACCCTCGTAGGCGGCAGCCACCTTCTTCGGCACGCACATCCGCCACGCGTCGACGAGCAGCTCGCGCAGCTCCTCGACGTCGAGGGCATCGAGCCGTACGCAGACCCACCGGTACCGCATGTCGGAGGGGCGGGGCATGAGGAACTTCTCGGGCTCCGAGGCCACCAGCGCCGCCCGCTCTTCCCTGGGGAAGCCGAAACCCATGACCGTGTCGTCCTGGTAGAACGCCGCGTAGACCAGGCGTCCGACCCGGAACCTCACCTCGTCGCGTACGAGCGCCTCATAGGAACGAGGCAACGTGGCGGCCATCGCCCGGGCATCGCCGATCGTCACCCCCATCGGCGGCGCAGCACCTCGGCGGTGCCGTGGTCAGCAGGCAGGAACGCCTCGAGGTGCAGCTCGGCGAGCGTCACGTCGGAGGCGGTCGCGAACGACGTGAGCGTTGTGATGAGCCGGAGGTCGCCATCGGCCGAGCCCAGCTCCAGCGGCACCGCGAAGCCGAGCACGTCGGCCTCCTCGGGCAGCGGCGGAAGGTAGGACTCGAGCTCGGCGAGAAGCGCCTCCAACGCCGGGTCGGGGCTCTGCGCCAGCTGAGCCCGCAGGTGCTCGGTGATGTGCCGGCCCCACTCCGGCAGGTTGCGCACCCGGGGCGCGTTCCCATCGGGGTGCAGGGCCAGGCGGAACACGTTGACCGGTGGTGCGAGCAACGCGGGGTCGACGCCTTCGCGGAATACCTCGAACGCCCGGTTGGCGGTGACGAGGATGCCGTGCGGCCGCACTACCATCGCCGGGTACGGGAGATGCCCGTCGAGAATCGTCTCCAGCGCCTGGTGAACTGGGCGCAGCGCCTCGTCGTCGAGCGGCGACTCCGGGAACGCCGGGGCGAAGCCGGCAGCGAGGAGCAGCTCGTTGCGCTCCCGTAGCGTGAGCTCCATCGACTCCGCCAGGCGCAACACCATGCCCCGACCCGGGCGGGAGCGGCCCTGTTCGATGAAGCTCACGTGCCGCTGGGTGGTGCCCGCCCGAAGCGCGAGATCCAGCTGGCTCATCCGGCGGGCCGTGCGCCAGCGCCGGAACTCACTCGGGAACCGCGTCATCACCGATCAATCTTCGCGCACCCCGGGGGTCGATGCCATTCCTTCCAGGGAGTTGCTAGCAATGACTCCGCGGCAGACGATACGGCCATGACCGACACAGCAGCAGTCATCGATCACTACAACGCCGCGTTCCTCGAACGGGCACCCGACAAGCTCGTCGACCTCATCGCCCCCGACTGCGTGATGGAGGGCACCGGCCCGGAGCCCGACGGCAACCGATGGACGGGTTACGACGAATGCCTCGCGGGCTGGCAGGGATTGGCCTCCGACCCCGCCATCGGGTTCACGGTCGAGCACGTCGACATCGACGGCGACCGAGCCGTCATCCGCTGGAGGATCACCGGCACCGAGAACTATCGGGCGTGAATCTCATGCGCGTCCGGGACGGGAAGATCGTCGAGGCGCTCGGGTACGGCAAGCGTCCGTAGCCCGCTGTGTCGAGCCGCCGGGTGGCGCCCAGTTCCGGGCGGTTGCGGCGTCGATCGCCTCCCCGGTGAACGCCATCTCGCTGGCCCGGGCCAGTCCGACGGCCCGCGGCAGCAGCCACGCCCCTCCGTCGCCGGGAATGTCCGTCCTTGACGAAGCTTTGTGTGGTCTCCAGGGTGGTTCTTGGACAGGATGATTCGCACGTCCACGAGCACGATGCCGGTGTCCGATGCGATCACGGGGTTGAGGTCGAGTCGAGTTCGCTGATCTCGGGGTGAGGCGGCGACGATGTCGCCGACCCGGACGAGGAAGCGGGCCAGCGCTTCCCGGGCGACGATCGGGAGGTGCCGGTAGCCGTCGAGCGTGTGAGAGGCGATGGTCTCGTCGATCATCTCGTGAGCCTCGAGGGCGGTGAACGGGGCGGCCGCCTTCTAGTGGGACTGTCCGGACTGTTCCTCGAGTTTCGAGGAAGTCCCGTGTCCGTGTACGTGGCGTTCGCCGCTTGTCGCGGGTCCGCCGGAATGTCTGGCACTTCTCATCGACGACTATCTCGACATGGAGCAGGCCCCAACCCGCATGACACTGTGCGTGTCAGGATCGCAGTAGAACCCAATCCAGACCAATTCTTGCCGGTCCGGCAAGAACTCTCGCCGAAACCGTCGGTGTTATTGCACTGTGTGGGTATGGAAGAAGCGGGCGAGGTCACCGAGGTCAAGACGACATCACGTGAGGCGGACGAGTGGGATGCACGCTACACCGAGCGGGATCGTGTGTGGAGCGGAGAACCCAACGGCGCACTAGTTGACGAGATGACAGGCGCACGGCCGGGAGGCGCCCTGGACGTCGGCTGCGGTGAAGGCGCCGACGCGCTCTGGCTCGCCCGCCAGGGATGGGCCGTCACCGCGCTGGACGTCTCCCAGGTCGCCCTCGACCGAGCAAAGGCCCACGCCGACAGCGAGACCAAAGACATCACCTGGGTGCTGAGCGGACTGCTCGATGCCGACTTGCCCGCGGGTGGTTTCGACCTGGTCTCCGCCCAGTACCCCGCCTTGCGCAGTACCCCCGACCGTGCCGCCGAACGCGCGCTGGTCTCCGCCGTCGCACCGGGCGGCATCTTGCTGGTTGTGCACCACGACGTCCGCGACGCGGATGCGGCGCGCGAGCACGGCTTCGATCCCGATGATTGGGTCACACCCGGTGATGTGGCGGCGCTACTCGATGACAGCTGGCACATCGACGTCAACGAGGTGCGGGAGCGTTCGATCAGTGGCGGCGCGGGAGCACACCGCACCCACGACGTGGTTCTACGGGCCCACAGGCGGCCCCACCGTAGCCCTTCCATCGGGCATCCGACTGCCGGTGGTTCTCTCGACGCCGACGCAGGATCACACAGTAAAACCACGACGGGAACAGCTACGCCCGCTTCACCGTCCAATGGTCGCGCCCACCCCCACGATCGCACCCGCTACTGGGACCACCGACAGGCACGGTGGGTCAAGCATCACGCCAACCCGACCCGAGACTAGAGGCCATCATCACCGGACTGGACGAGACGCCCACCCCTAGCCGGATTGTGGCCCGACAGAGAAGATGGTCAGGAAAGGTCGCCGTGGGATGTCGAGAACCCGCGCGCGGCTTCGTCCCCGAAGTGAAACGGCCACAATGGGCCGCACCGCACCAAGGAGAACATGATGGCCAAGTACCTACTGCTCAAGCACTACCGTGGCGCGCCCGCATCGATCAACGACGTGCCCATGGACCAATGGACGCCGGAGGAAATCTCGGCCCACGTGCAGTACATGAACGACTTCGCCGCCCGGCTCGAGGGCACCGGCGAGTTCGTCGACAGTCAGGCGCTCTCCGCGGAGGGCACGTTCGTCCGCTACGACGGTGAGGGGCGACCGCCGGTCACCGACGGCCCGTTCGCGGAGACCAAGGACCTGATCGCCGGCTGGATGGTGATCGACGTCGAGACCCACGAGCGAGCGCTCCAACTGGCCGGCGAACTGTCCGCGGCCCCAGGGGCGGGTGGGAAACAGATCCACGAATGGCTCGAGGTGCGCCCGTTCCTGACCGCAGCTCCGACCACTACGGAGTGTGGTTTTCACCAGGGGTGATGACACGTCCCCCGAAACTCTGATCGCAGTGCCGGGGACGCTCGAACAAGCAGACTGTCAAGTGCGCGGGCAAGAGTGGGCTGGAGTCGGCGACACTGCGGATGCACAGGATGAGCCGGAGGCGTGCACCCCTTCTCTGGGTTGGTGCCTCCGGTTTTCTGTCTCGACAGCCGCTCGGCGGTCATCCGTTTCTTCAGCTCCCGGCGGGCGCGTTGCTTCGGCGTCTCCTCTGGTTCGGGCTCGTCGTCGACCGCCCGGAAGGTTGCACGCCCGAGCACGATGTCCGGGTGCACGACCAGCTCGGGCGGTCCTTGTCGTCGGTGAACAGTCCGATCTCGACCCCCTCAGTCTTCAGTGACGTCCCGCAGCTCGATGATCATCCGCCGCCGATGCTGCCCGCCGGGCGACGGTAGCGTCCCTCACCGGCCAAGATCACCTCGAACCGCATCCGCTTCCAACTCACCGGTCCACGGTAGGCACGAACACCCAAAGTCACTGAAAAGCAATAATATTCAGAAATAGCCCAACCTACTCACAAACTGTCCCGCTCGGCACAGGGGACACGCGGCCCAGCAGTTGAGCAAACCCAGCCGATCAGCAGGTAGCGCCGGGCGATCCCGGGCCCCGAAGGTAGTCGATCAGAGTGTCGAGGACGGCTTCGAGATCCTCGACACTGCCCGTCGACCGCAGGACCTGCACCCCACCCTGAATTCCCGCGATGAACGCGGACGCGGTGCGCGGCGCATCCAGTTCCGCCCGGATCTGCCCTGCCGCCTGCATCGCCTCGATCCCGGCCACGACGTGGGTCCGCCACTGTGCCAGCAGTGTTCGGACCACTTCGTAGGCCCCCGGCGTTCCGCCCGCCTGGGCCAGCAGCGACCCGAGCGGACAGTGCGCTCCCTGAGCGCGGTAGCGGGTGACCAACGCATCCCGCCACCTCAGCCACGCCGCCCACGACGTCAGCGCGCCGAGGTGCGGTTGCTGATCGTCGAGAACCCGGCCCGCCTCGTAGACGGCGACGGCGAGCAGCAGTTCGTCCTTACCGCCCGGAAAGTAGTGGAACAGCTGTCCCTTGCTGGTTCCGGTGATCGCGCGGATGTCGTCGAGCGTGACCTGACCGGGCTCACCACCCCGAAGATGAGTCGCGGCACCCTCGACGATGCGCTGTCTGGTCGCGAGCCCCTTCGCAGTGATCGGCATATGCCGACGGTAACGCAATTCTGGACCGGCCAACCCTCCACTACTCCATTGGCAGCGATCACACCCCACTTTCTGGACTTGTGGGTCCAAAAAATAGGTCCTACGGTCGGGACATGACCAATCACTTCACCGGCAACCGACTGCAGGGCCGCACCGCCCTCGTCACCGGATCGACCTCCAACATCGGGCGCGCAATCGCCGTCGCCTTCGCCGCCGAGGGCGCCCACGTGATCGTCTCCGGTCGCGACGCGGCACGCGGGGACGAGACCATCGCCGCGATCCAGGCGACGGGAGGCCGCGCGGACTTCCTCGCCGCCGACCTCGACGGCACCTCCGCCACCAGCCACGCCCTCGCCGAGCAGGTGCTGCGCCTGACCGGCGGGCACCTCGACATCCTGGTCAACAACGCGGGCATCTTCCCGGCCTCCGGCACGATGACCGTCGACGACGACATCGTGGACCGCATCTACGCCGTGAACGTCAAGGCACCCATCTTCCTGGTGCAAGCCCTGGCCCCACACATGACCGAGAGCGGTGGCGGCGTCGTAATCAACCTCGGCTCGTGGGTGGCCCGCCTCGGAATCCCACACGGCCCCGTCTACGCCTCGTCCAAGGCCGCGATCGAGAGCCTGACCCGATCCTGGGCCGCCGAATTCGGCCCACGGGGCCTGCGCGTCAACGCCGTCTCCCCCGGCGTCATCCGCCCCGCCGGACCCGACGCCGACTCCCCGGCCGACACCCTGATGCACTCCACACCCGCCGGCCGGCCCGGCACCGCCGAAGACATCGCCGACGCCGTGCTCTACCTCGCCTCCGACGACGCCCGCTTCGTACACGGGACAGTCCTCGACGTCGACGGCGGACGCGTCGGAGTCAACACCGTGTAATGCCCGCGGCACAAACCGAACACCGGCGCGACACGCACGACGATGGCGTGAATGCTGCCGATGAAAAGACGATGCTGAAGTTCGCACAGACGTGGCAGCCCTGTGGCGGAGCGGATGAGCAGATCCTGTCCGAATTCGTTGTGACAGAAGCGTCGTATTACGTCAAGCTGCGCCAATACGATCCCCCACTGGTGCCGCGACTGGACCTAAGAAAGTTCCGGCGCATCTGTACATGCGGACTGAACGAGCATTCCGTCGAACGGGACGTCCTGGGTCGTCTTCACGAACTACGGCGACCGCCTCATTCCAAGGACCTCTGTGCCTCGCGGCGGAGTCTCAGTCGCCGATGTAGCCGGTCTCGGGATTGATCTGACCGAGGAAATCGCGGATCGACTCGCGATGCTCGTCAATTGTGTTCGGCTGCAGCGTAGAGGGAGTGTTCGCTCGATCCTGAATGCTCGAAGAGGCTACGCGTTGAAAGCTGGAGAAACCGTACCCCTTGTTCGGTCCGGATACCCAGTCATAGTCGCAGGCGCCTGGTTCGCCTGGGCGGAGTCTCACAGTGAAAACCTCACCGTCGACCGTCAACGTGAACGGCCCATCATCAGCCGTCGGTCGACTGTCACCTGCAGGCTCGTCGTGGTCCTCAGTACCCATGAACGCATCCTCACATGCGTCTGGCTTGCCGGATCGGATCTCCTAGTAGTACTTTGTTAGCTCGGCGTGTCGGCTCGAGTTTTCGTGGCCTTCTCGAGAGCATGCGGGCATGGATACAGCCGCTCTCGACCGGGTCGGGGAACAGTTGGATGCGTTTGTCGGTGAGGTG